>PHCM01000017.1 GCA_002842255.1 Betaproteobacteria bacterium HGW-Betaproteobacteria-2
CCAGTCACGCTTTACTTCATGCGTTTTTGCAGAAAAAGTCTTCATTTGACTACCAATACTTGCCAAAAAAATTAAGAGGGCGATTTTATGTCAGGGCTCCCGCCCTTGTCAAACGTTATTATCGTATTCCTACGGTCATCTTGACCTGTTCAGCTATCCATCACTGTCATTTCATTAGCAATACTGCCGAAATCCGAACAGATACTTAAAATATATGGTGGTAGCATGAGCTTATGCCGGGCCCAAGCTCCCAAGCCATCACTATACCACTACCCTCTTTAAAAACAACAAGATAAGAAAATATCCACGCCTGCTTCCGCTCGCCACCAGCCGGCTTATCCGCACTGGAACGCTAATTGCCTGTATTCATTGAACCACATACCAAACAACTGTATTTCATATTTTGCCGAATCCAGGCATTCATACTGGCTGATGAATAAATTTATTGCATGATCAAACCGAACTTTTCTTTCATATTTAAGTTGTTACTGCCCGCAGGCATGATCTTCGGCAGTTCCGCCGCTCACGCCATTGGGCTAGGAACCATTGACGTGCAATCACGCCTGGGCGAGCCTTTGCGGGCGACTATCCAGCTGTTCGACATCCCGAAACGACTGGACACCAGTTGTTTCCGGCTGCAACGTAATCATGACGATTTTCCGGCTGCGCCACTTAATGCCAGCCTCATCCTGCGCGAGAATCCGGATGGTAATGCAAGCTTGAGTATCCGCTCGCACCAGACACTCAACGACCCGATTGTCCAATTGAGCCTGATAGCTGAATGTGAAAACCAGATCAGCCGTGAATACGTTCTGCTGCTCGACCCGCCGCAGACACAAATTACGCCCAATCCTCAGATGGAAATTCAGACTTCTCGCACCGCCATTACTCTGGACTCTATTGCCGCAATTGCCGAAGAGCCGGAGACGCCAGCCTTCAAACCGGCAGCAAGAAACACATCGATGTCCGAGGCCAGGCCAGTTAAAACTGACGCCCGAACAAAAAAGCCAGTTACCCGTAATCGCAACCAGGACCGGGCAGCTCACGCAACTGCCGCCGTCACGGCAACACCTGAGGACATTATGGCCGTTGAGTCCGGTGCACCGAGACTGGTCATCTCAGGGGAAGAGCAACTACACGCGGATTTCTTCAATGCACCCTTGCAACTTCAAATGTCCATGGAGTTGAACGACTGGCCTGCCACGGACATGCCAACGCTCAGTGCTGAGGATGTTTCCGATGAAATGACGGCAATGGCCAACAAACTGGCCTATCTTGAATCGCAGATCGTTGCTTTGCAGAAACGCAATACAGAACTTGAAACTTCGCGCAGCGTCGGCACCACTTCTGCCAGCGACAATTCCTGGCTGATGTATGCATTACTCACCTTGCTTTTGATAGCCTTGATCGGCATCGCAGAATGGCTGCGCCGCCGTCACAGCCAGCAGCAAATCGCGACTGAATTGGCAATCTGGGATGAATTGGCCCCTGAAGTCGAACAGAGCGTATTCGATACAAACCGGAAATCTGCGCCTTCTGCTGAAACCGAGGAGATCACTAACACAACGGAACTCGAACCTGTCAGCCAGAATATGCCGGACTTCAAGAGCCGTCCGACCTCGCTGCAAACTCCGGATCATGGCCATGCCGGCACTACGGTAAATGAAGATATCCTCGAGCAGGCTGAAGTTTTCGTCGCCCATGGACGGACAAATCTGGCGATTGTGCTGCTGCAGGACCACTTGGCTGAGTTTCCTGACCTGTCTCCCGAACCTTGGCTGATGATGCTTGATTTACTCAAACGTGATGGGCAGGCCAGCGAATACACGGCGGCAACAGCCGAGTGCAAACGTCATTTTAATGTAGCGATTGCTGGTTTCGACGAGCCTCTGCAGGAAGATCACAGCAGTATTGAAAATTACCCGCATGTAGCTGAACAGCTGCAAGAGGTCTGGGGTACTGCCGAGGCGCTGCCATTTCTCGATGATCTGATTTTCAACCGCAGACTGGAAGCACGCCAAGGCTTTGGCCGCAACGCCTATCTGGAGATATTGCTTTTGCGCAGCATGCTTGGTGATTCAAATTTTGCCATCAGCCAAAAATCCTTAAGCGTTACAGGCACGATTACATCAAACAACACCCTGCTACAACCACAAAACGACTTGGAGACCATCGACTCCGAGATGGACATCCCGTTGCCGAACTCAGAGATTGAAGAAAACGCAGAACCGGCAAACCAGTCTGAAGAACATCTTTTCGCCGATGAATTGACCAGTACCAACCTCCCTGAGGACAAATCCAAACCGCTGGAATTCGAATTCCCCATCAGAAATTAAAACTTACGCTTGCCGCGTTACAGATAACTGACCAGCAATCCCGCAAAGATCGCGGCACCCAGCCAGTTATTGTGCAAAAAAGCCTTGAAACAGGACTCGCGCTGCCTGCCACGTATCAGGCTGATGTGATACAACGCCAGCAGCAAGGCTGCCACCAGACCAAGATAATAGGGCCAACCCAATTGCTGCAACCAACCAACCAGCGCCAGCAATAACAACATCACCACATAACAGGCCAGGATAGCCATGACATCGTAGTGACCGAAGAAAATGGCGGACGAGCGTATCCCCAGTTCAAGATCATCATCCCGGTCGACCATGGCGTACTCCGTATCGTAAGCGATAGCCCAGAAAATGTTGGCCAGCAGCATCAACCAGGCAACCGGCGGCAACTCTGCAGTCAGTGCGGCAAACGCCATGGGGATGCCAAAACCGAAAGCAATGCCAAGATAAGCCTGCGGAATCGCCAGAAAACGCTTGGTCAGCGGATAGGTCATGGCCAACAACAAAGCGGCGAATGACAAAGCAATGGTCAGCGTATTCAGGAACAATACCAGGCAAAATGCCCCCAGACTCAAGCCTGCCGCCAGCAGACAGGCCTCCTTGACGTCAACTTCACCGCTGACCAGCGGACGCTGCCGGGTGCGTTCAACGTGACCATCGAAATTGCGGTCAGCGACATCGTTCATGACACATCCAGCCGAGCGCATCAGCACCGTACCCATGACAAATATCCAGACCACCAGCCAGTCCGGCCGGCCCTGCCCGGCAATCCACAGGGCCCACAATGTCGGCCACAGCAGCAAGAGTATGCCGATCGGCTTGTCGAGCCGCATCAGGCGTTCATAGGCATTGATTTTTTGTTTCCAGTTCATGACGCAAATTCCGATAGTTTCAATACCTGCGGTAAAAACACTTCTGTCACCATGATGGCCGAATGTCCAAGCCGGAATATCGAACGTCTGGCCCAGACCGCCTGAGGCTTGACGGCAAGATGTCGCACCGCGCGGCGATAAAGCGCATGATGATTCGACAGCTTCTTGAATTCAAGCTGGGTACGCGTGACCTTGGGGTTCATGAACAGGGCAGCCCCCAAGGGCTTGTTACCCAAGCGACCCAGAGCCAGCCATTCGCCACGCAAGCTCTGGCAGGGCAATACGCTATGGGCAAACACTACCGGCTTCCCATTGCTGTAAAGATAGACTTCGCGCAACAAGGCATTTTGCCTGCGCGATAGTCCAAGCAACTGTGCTTCGTCGATCTGCGCCCGGCCATATTGATGCCGGCTCGGCCTGACTTGAAAATCATTGCTGAGCGATTGCAAGCGCCTGGTCAACGACCCCGGATCGGTCAGCCAATGCCGGTAGCTACCGCTGTTCATTGGCGTCTTGATCCAGGCAGCATGCGTCAACAAGGGGCGGGAATGGGTTTTCACGACGAGATTATGTCACAGCGGAGCTGTTATCAAACCTTGACCAGTTCTTCCGCATAGCCCAACCAGCGTTGCAGATGCTTTTCAACGGCTTCCGGATGCTCGCGCAGCAATTTTTCCGCCACTGCTTTCGAGGCCGCGAGCAAATCCGCATCTCTTTCCAGATCGGCAATCTTCAGCATGGGCAGGCCGCTTTGCCTGACCCCCAGAAACTCGCCCGGTCCGCGCAGATGCAAATCGGCCTGGGCAATCTCAAAACCGTCACTCGATTCGTAGATCACCTTGAGCCGGGCACGTGCCAGCTCGGACAAGGGGCTCTGGTAAAGCAGGATACAAGTGCTTTTTTCAGCACCACGCCCGACCCGGCCGCGCAACTGATGCAATTGCGAAAGCCCCATACGCTCGGCATGCTCGATCACCATCAGGCTGGCATTCGGCACATCGACGCCGACTTCAATGACGGTAGTCGCGACCAGCAACTGGATCTGGTTGGCACTGAATTGCGCCATGACGTCCTGTTTTTCTGCCGCTTTCATGCGGCCATGCAGCAGGCCCACCTTCAAATCGGGAAATGCCGAACGCATGTATTCATAAGTATCGATTGCAGTCTGCAGTTGCAGACTCTCGGATTCTTCAATCAGCGGGCACACCCAGTAGGCCTGCTTGCCCTGCTGACAGGCGTCATGAACGCGTTGCAGCACTTCGTCGCGACGTGCGTCGGAAACCAGCTTGGTGACGATGGGGGTGCGGCCTGGCGGCAGCTCATCGATGACGGAGACATCAAGGTCGGCGTAATAGCTCATGGAAAGCGTGCGCGGGATGGGCGTCGCACTCATCATCAGCTGGTGCGGCGCCGCGACCTCAGCAGACTGCGCCTTCTGCCTGAGTGAAAGTCGTTGCTGTACGCCGAAGCGATGCTGCTCATCGACGATCACCAGTCCCAGCCGGGCAAACTGCACCTGCTCCTGAAAGATGGCGTGAGTACCGATGACGAGGCTGGCTTCACCGGCCTGTACTTTTTGCAGCGCAGCTGCGCGTTCTTTTTTGCTCTGGCTGCCAGCCAGCCATGCCAATTCGATACCGAGCGGTGCCAGCCAGACACTGAGTTTGCGGTAATGCTGTTCGGCCAGTATCTCGGTTGGTGCCATCATGGCGACCTGCCAACCGTCTTCGATAGCCTGCAGCGCCGCCATGGTGGCGACGATGGTCTTGCCGCTGCCGACATCGCCTTGCAGCAAGCGCTGCATCGGATGCGGCTGCGTCAGGTCATGGGTGATTTCCAGCGCCGTCTTCTGCTGCGCATCAGTCAGCCGGAAGGCCAGACTTTTCAATAATGCACTGATCAGCTTTTTCGAAGGCGGCAATGCCGGAGCGCCGAGCAAGCGCCGTCTGGCGTAATGCCGCCGCATGGAAAGCTGCTGCGCCAGCAGTTCATCAAAAGCCAAACGCCGCCATACAGGCTGGGTTCTGTCCTGCAACTGTTCAATCGGCATGCTGGGCGGCGGATAATGCAGGGCCTGCAGGCTCTGGGCAAAACCCGGCAGATGATGTGCCTGATAAACCCAGTCCGGCAGAGTTTCCTCAAGCTGGTTCTGCGTCATTGCCCAATGGATGGATTTACGTATCGAAGCCTGACTGAGGCCGGCAGTCGTCGGATAGACCGGCGTCAAGGTGTCCGCCGTCGGGGTGTCTTCTCCGACCGGACGGCATTGCGGATGCACCATCTCCCAGCCGAAAAAACCGTTTCGCACCTCACCCAGCACGCGCAAACGTCTGCCTTCCGCCAACGCCTTGATCTGGCTGGGATAGAAATGCAGAAAACGCAGGCTTAACTGACCGGTGCTGTCACGCAACTGGGATATCAACGCTTTGCGCGGCTTGTACTGCACCTCGGTATGCACAATTTCACCCTCCACCTGCGCCTGCTCTCCCGCATGCAAATCGCGAATGGCAGTGATGCGCGTCTCATCGACGTAGCGCAACGGCAAATGCAGCAGCAAGCCCTGCACATCGACAATGCCCAGCTTTTGCAGCCGGACCTGCAGCGGCTTGCTGAACTCCTTGAAATCGGAGAGCTTTAGGCTAATTCCATGACTCCGTCAGCTTCCACCAGCGCTCCGCGCGGCAGAGAGGCAACGCCTACGGCGGCACGTGCCGGATAAGGTTGGGTGAAATATTCCGCCATGATGGAATTCACCAGCGCGAAATTCGACAGGTCCGTCAGGAAGATATTGAGCTTGACGATATCCGCCATTGAACCGCCCGCCGCTTCAGTCACCGCACGCAAGTTCTGGAAGACGCGATGCACCTGCGCCTCAATCCCCTCGACCACCTCCATGCTTGCCGGGTCAAGACCAATCTGGCCAGAAAGATAGACGGTACCACCGACCTTGACTGCCTGCGAATAGGTGCCGATAGCCTGCGGCGCACCGTCGGTATGAATGATTTGTTTTGCCATGTTGTTTCCTGATTGCTGTTGAGTTTGATACTTGAAAACTGGATTTTTCTGTAAGCGGTACGCCTGATCACTGCGCGCGCTGATCAGCGCCGCTGCCTTTGACCCGATTGATGCGGACCATGTCCGGGATTCTGCGCAAACGCCGCATCAAGTCTGCCAGATGCACGCGATTCCTGACCTGCACCGTAAAATGCATGTTGGTATAGGCGCTACCATCCGGCTCCTCCATGCTAACGTGATCAATATTGGAACCGGCGTCAGCAATACCCGACGCGATCTTGGCCAGCATGCCTCGTTCATTCGCCACGGTCAGCTTGAGATTGACCTTGTACAGGCGTTTGCCGTCCGGATCCCATTCCACATCGAGCCATTTTTCCGGGTCTAGCCGGAATTTGCGGATCGCCGGGCAATCGTGGGTATGAATGACCAAGCCCTTGTCCTTATTGATAAAGCCAAGAATCGGGTCGCCGGGAATCGGCCGGCAGCACTGGGCAAACTGCACCGCCATGCCTTCCGAACCACGGATGGTGATGGTGTCCAGCACCTTGTTGAGCTGCCTCGCCTGCCGCTCCATCGCGCTATCCAGCAACCCCTCTTCCGCTTTCTGCTCTTCGGTCTTGGCCATCAACTGGTGCGCCACCATGACATTGAGGCGTTTGCCCAGACCGATATCGGTCAGCACTTCCTGCTTGTCCCTGGCGCCATAGTCACGCAGCAGTTTTTGCCAGCGCGCCTCATCAATATCGGCCGGATCGACATGCAGGGCGCGCAACGCCTGGTTCAGCATGCGCTGGCCGAGATGGGCGGATTCGGTGGATTGCATGGATTTGAGGAAATGACGGATATGCGCCCGTGCCTTGCCGGAAACGACGTAATTCAGCCAGGCAGGATTGGGCTTGGCCATGGCCGATGTAATGATCTCAACGTTGTCGCCGTTGTGCAATTCCGTGCGCAAAGGTGCCAGCTCGTGATTGATCTTGACCGCCACGCAGCAGTTGCCGACATCGGTGTGCACGGCATAGGCAAAGTCCACCGCGGTTGCCCCCTTGGGCAGGGCCATGATCTTGCCGCGTGGAGTGAAGACATAAACCTCGTCCGGAAAGAGGTCGACCTTGAAGTGTTCGAGGAACTCCAGAGAGTCTGCGCTCTCGCTCTGGATATCGAGCAGGCGCTGCAACCATTGGTGGGTCTGCTGTTGCAGAGCGGTCAGGTGCGCATCCGAGGACTTGTACATCCAGTGCGCGGCAACACCGGCTTCGGCGATGTTGTGCATCTCCTGACTGCGAATCTGTACTTCGATCGGTGTACCGAACGGCCCGAACAGCGTCGAGTGCAGCGATTGATAGCCGTTGGCCTTGGGGATGGCGATGTAATCCTTGAACTTGCCGGGAATCGGTTTGTACAGGCTGTGCAGTATGCCCAGCGCCAGATAACAGGTCGGCAGGTCCTTGACGATGACGCGGAAGCCGTAGATGTCATAGATCTGCGAGAACGTCGTGTTCTTGCCGGTCATCTTCTTGTAGATGCTGTAGAGGTTCTTTTCCCGGCCCGTCACATCCGCTTCGATCTGCGCTTCCTGCAGTCTCTGCCGGATCGCATCCTGAATCTTGCCGACGACCTCCTTGCGATTGCCCCGTGCCGCCTTCACCGCCTTGCTGATGACGTTGTAGCGCATCGGATAGAGGTATTTGAAACTGAGGTCTTCCAGCTGATGGTAGATATTATTGATGCCGAGCCGATTGGCAATCGGCGCATAGATATCGATAGTTTCGAGCGCGATGCGTTTGCGCTTTTCCGTGCTCATGACCTCCAGCGTCTGCATGTTGTGCAGGCGGTCGGCCAGCTTGACCAGAATCACCCGCACATCCTGCGACATGGCCAGCAGCATCTTGCGGAAGTTTTCCGCCTGGGCCTGGGTGGCGCTCTGGAATTCAATCTTGTCGAGTTTGGAAAGACCGTCGACCAGTTCGGCCACCTGCTTGCCGAACTGGTCGCTGATCTCCTGTTTGGTGATACCGGTGTCCTCCACCACGTCGTGCAATAACGCAGCCAGCAAGGTTGGTGTATCAAGATGCATCTCCGCCAGGATGCAGGCCACCGCGACCGGGTGGCTGATATAGGGTTCACCGCTGCGACGGACCTGCCCTTTATGGGCGGCGTCGCTGAAGCGGTAGGCATCCCAGACCTGGGAGATGTCTTCGTCTTTGAGATATTCTCTAAGAAGCAGCGTCAGCTGCGAGTCTTCGCTGTCGGCTGGCAGCAAAGGGGGTGGCGCGGGCTTTACGGATTCCGAGGAGCGTTTTGCCGATGCCATGGGCATAACACTTTAGGCATGTCCACGATTCAGGACTTCAAGACCGACCTTGCCGGCCGCGATTTCACGTAATGCCAGTACCGTAGGCTTGTCCCTCAAACCATGAGTATTGACCAAAGGTTCGGAACCGTTGGCCAGCTGACGGGCGCGATAGGCGGCCACCAGCGTCAGGTGAAAACGGTTGGGGATCTTTTCAAGACAATCGTCTACGGTAATACGTGCCATCTTTATTCTCCGAATGCTGTTCGAACTACTTCATGCTGTTGAGCAACCCCTGATGTTTCAGAAGCTGTTGATCGCGCTTGAGATGTTGCGAGCGAATGACCGCACGCAAATCCTCCAGCGCAGTCTGGAAATTGTCATTGATTATAACATAGTCGAACTCCGCCACATGACTGATCTCCTCACGGGCTGCGGCCAGACGGCGGGTAATCACCTCCATGCTATCCTGTCCGCGATAGGCCAAGCGGTGCGCCAGCGTATCGATGGATGGCGGCAGAATAAAAATGCCGACCGCATCGGGCAATTGCTTTCTGACCTGTTGCGCACCCTGCCAGTCGATCTCCAGAATCAGATCGTCGCCGGCCTTCAGCGCCTCCTCTACACGGCTCTGCGAAGTGCCGTAGCGCGCACCGTGCACTTCCGCCGATTCCAGGAAATCGCCTTCACCCAGCATGCGCAGAAATTCCGCTTCATCGACAAAATGGTAATGCACGCCATCCACCTCGCCCGGACGTGGCTTGCGCGTCGTGTAGGAAATCGAGAGGCGGATATGGTTGTCGTTCTGCAACAGGGCGCTGAGCAGACTGGTTTTGCCGGTGCCGGAGGCAGCAGCCACGATAAAGAGATTGCCTGTCATATGGATTCACCCAGCTTGTCGGAAATACCCTGCGCTTCGACCTTGCGCTTGTAGGCAATGGAAGAGATCAGCGAGGCCACGATAAAGACGACGCCGATGAGGCCGGTAATCACTTCCGGCACATGTTCATAGATCGAATAGAACATGATCAAGCCCAGAATGCCAATGGCGTAATGGGCGCCGTGTTCAAGATAGACATATTTCTGCAGGGTACCACGATAGACGAAATGTACCGTCAGCGAGCGCACGAACATGGCGCCTATGGTCAGCCCCAGCATGATAATGACCACGTCACGTGTGATGGCGAAAGCGCCGATGACACCGTCGAACGAGAACGAGGCATCGAGGATTTCCAGATAAAGGAAACCCATGACGCCGTTGCGCTTGGCAGCACCGGTGACGGCTGCCGCGTCAGCCTTCGAGCTGAAGAAACTACCCAAACTGTCGACCGCAATATAAAGAACAACGCCGGCGACACCCGCCAGCAATATGGTCATTTTCTTTTCCGGTGTAACCGGCAGAAACTGATGCAGCACCAGCAGAACCGCCAGCGTAATGAAAATCCCCATGGAATCAAGCTTGCCCAGCTTGGCCATCTGCTCCTCGAACTTGCCGAGCCAGTGCAGTTCCTTGGCGTCGTTGAGGATAAAACTGAGGAACACCAGAAACAGGAATGTGCCGCCGAACGAGGCGATGGCCGTATGCGCTTCCATCAGATGCTCGGAGTACTCGGCAGGACGCGTCAACGCCATGTTGGCGACCTCGATGAAGCCCTGGCTGGTCGCCACCGCCACCAGCAGCAGGGGGAAGATCAGACGCACGCCGAACACCGCGATCAAAATACCGACGGTGAGGAAAAGCTGCCGCCACTTCTCATCCATGTCTTTCAGGATGGAAGCATTGACCACGGCGTTATCAAACGACAGGCTGATCTCCATGATGCTCAGGATCAGCGCCAGCACCAGCGCCGCCCAGACCCCGGCCATGGTGCCGGTAGTGTGATGGCCCCACCAGCCGGCCAGAAACAGACCGACGATGGTGACCAGAATGGAATACCTGAAATCGCGCATATGGGCTTTCTAGAATGTTGTCTCGGCCATGTCCGGCCGGATTATTCGATATTCTGAATCTGCTCGCGCATTTGTTCAATCAGCACTTTCAGCGCCATGGCCACCTGCGAGATCTCGGTCGAGAAGGATTTGGAACCCAGGGTGTTCGCCTCCCGATTCAGTTCCTGCATGAGGAAATCCAATCGCTTGCCGGCCGCGCCGCCTGCCTTCAATATGCGGCGCACTTCCGAAACATGGGCCGTCAGGCGCTCCAGCTCCTCATCGACATCGATGCGCTGGGCAAACAGGGTCACTTCCTGACGCAAACGCTCCTCATCGTGCGACTGCATGGCTTCCTGCAACTTGGCAGTCAGCTTGTCCTGATAGGCCTTGACCTGCGCCGGCAGCAAAGGCCGGACTTCGGCCACGCGCTGTTCAATCTCACGCAAACGCTCCTCGATGATCGCCTTCAGCTTTTCGCCCTCACGCGCTCTGGAAGCCAGCATCTGCTCCAGCGCCTGCGCGAGAATTGCCTGAATTTCATTCGTCAGTGCCGCCTGATCCAGGCGCTCGCCCACCATGACATTTGGCCAGCGCAGGATGTCCGCCACCGTCAGCGGCTGGCTTTGCGGAAAATGCGTCCGCACGACGGCGCTCATCTGCGCCAGCTCCTGCAGAACCCCCGTATCCAGCCGGGCCTCTGCACTCTGCGTCGAACGCTGCATCAAACTCAGGCGGCACTCCACCTTGCCGCGCCCTAGCTTGCTCGCGATCATCTCGCGCAATGCCGGTTCAAAACTACGCAAACTCTCATCCAGTTTGAGCTGCAACTCCAGATAACGGTGATTCACTGCCCGCAATTCGAGCACCAGAACTCCATAAGCCGTCTCTCTTTCCAGGGCGGCAAAACCTGTCATGCTATAAATCTCTTTTGAGATCGTTTTTGTGATCATCCTTGTGACATCCTGACTTAATTTAGGGCATGGTATCAAATGCGTGCTGTTTCATGCCAAAATAGCTCGCAACTTCTACAGCAAAAGACGGGTTGCTACAAGTAGCCAGCAATAATGTCCACCCTAAACAACCGCTCTCTGTCCATCGGCTATCAATTGCATCAGTACAAGATCAAAAAGGTCTTGAGTGCTGGTGGTTTCAGCTATGTCTACCTCGCCAGCGATGAGCACCACAACACGGTCGCCATCAAGGAATTCCTGCCCAGCGCACTCGCGTTGCGTACTGAAGGGGACAAGGTGGTAGTACCGACGGTTGAGGCTTCCGGCAGCTTTCGCCATGGGCTCAAATGCTTTTTCGAGGAAGGCCGCGCACTGGCCAACATCAATCACAAGAACATCGTGCGCGTGGTGAATTTCTTCCGTGCCAACGAGACCGTCTACATGGTCATGCAATACGAGCGCGGCAAATCCCTGCAGGAATACATCCTCAGCAACAACGAACCGGTGTCGGAAAACTTCGTGCGCCGCGTCTTTACCGAGCTACTGAATGGCCTGCGCGAAGTACATACCCAAAAACTGCTGCATCTGGACATCAAGCCAGC
This sequence comes from Betaproteobacteria bacterium HGW-Betaproteobacteria-2, assembly GCA_002842255.1. Taxonomy (GTDB): domain Bacteria; phylum Pseudomonadota; class Gammaproteobacteria; order Burkholderiales; family Methylophilaceae; genus UBA6140. The sequence goes on from PHCM01000017.1 coordinate 12,004, forward strand.
CAATATTTACATCCGGCTGGATGGCTCTCCAGTACTACTGGACTTCGGCTCAGCCAGGCAGACCTTGACCGATGCCATCGCCAAACTGCCACCCAGCTACACGCCCGGTTTTGCCTCGCCTGAGCAGTATGCCGATCGCAAACTGCTCGGCCCCTGGAGCGATATCTACAGCATAGGCGCCACCATGTACTCATGCCTGACGCGCGCAACACCCCAGGCTGCCAATGAGCGCACGAAGAACGACACACTGGTACCTGCCGAAAAACTGGGCAAAGCCATCTATTCGGAAAACCTGCTGAAAATCATCGACAGCTGCCTGATGCTTGACCACCTGAAACGCCCGCAAAGCATCTATGCGCTGCAAAAATCCCTGCAGCATGACCTGCCGCCCTTGCCGCCAGCGAACGAGAAAAAAAGCGGTATCATGAACAGAATCATCAACATCCTGCAAAAAGAACTATAAAAATCCGGACGACATGACATCATGAAATTCACTATCTATCAGAACAGCCGCCAGGGACCGCGACCCTATAACGAAGACCGGCTGGCCTATTCCTACAGCAAGGATGCCCTGCTCATGGTGGTGGCCGACGGCATGGGCGGTCACCGCCACGGGGAAGTCGCAGCACAGCTGGCAGTCAAATCACTGACCGACGGTTTCCAGAATCTGGCCATTCCCACGCTGCTCAATCCTGCCAAGTTTCTGGAAGAACATATCCTGCAGGTACATGATGCCATCGACAGCCTGACGCTGGGCAACGATCTTAGTGATTCACCGCGCACGACCATTGTGGCCGCTGTTGTACAGGACAACCAGCTCTATGCAGCACACGTCGGGGATTCGCGTCTTTATCATTTCAGAAACGGCCAGCTGATTTTCCGCACCGAAGATCACTCCATCGTGCAAATGCTCTACCGCAAAGGCCAGCTCCGGTTCGAAGACATGGCCAACCATCCCGACCTGCACAAGATCTACAACTGCCTGGGCGGCGACAAAATGCCGGATATCACGCTGTCTGGCCCGCGCGCACTGGTCGATGGCGATGTCATCTTTCTCTGCACCGATGGTGTCTGGTCCGCCGTCAACGACCACGATATCGGCAAACTGCTACACGCCGGCGGCATCCTGGACAGCGTCCCAAAACTGCTTAATATCGCGGAAACCGTCAGCGAGGATCATGGTGACAACATGAGCGCTATCGGCCTGCAGTGGGGCAACCGCCAGAACAGCCAGGTAGTTGTCTCCACCGCCACCATGCCGCTCGGCACGACAACCACCATCATCAACCCGGTTACCCAGCAACCCAATATGCTG
>PHCM01000285.1 GCA_002842255.1 Betaproteobacteria bacterium HGW-Betaproteobacteria-2
GTGCTGCTGGTCACCACCATGTTGCGCCTTTCGCTCAACGTGGCTTCCACCCGCGTGGTACTGACTGAGGGCCATACCGGGCCGGATGCTGCCGGCAAGGTGATCGAGGCCTTCGGTCATTTCCTCATCGGCGGCAATTACACCGTCGGTATTGTCGTCTTTGTGATCCTGACCATTATCAACTTTATCGTGGTGACCAAGGGTGCCGGCCGTATTGCCGAAGTCGGTGCACGGTTCACCCTGGATGCGATGCCCGGCAAGCAAATGGCCATCGATGCCGACTTGAACGCAGGCTTGATCGGCGAGGAAGAAGCACGCCGCCGCCGTGCCGAGATCGGCCAGGAATCCGAATTCTACGGTGCCATGGATGGTGCCAGTAAATATGTGCGTGGCGATGCGATTGCCGGCATCCTGGTGACCCTGATCAATATCATCGGCGGCCTGATCGTCGGTATGGTGCAGCACGACCTGGCCTTTGATGTCGCGGTCAAGAATTACACCTTGCTGGCGATCGGCGATGGCCTGGTCGCGCAGATTCCTTCGCTGATCATTTCCACGGCAGCCGGTGTTGTGGTTTCACGCGTTGCCAATGATCAGGATATCGGTAACCAGCTGGTCAACCAGTTGTTTTCCAACCCACGGCTGCTCTATATTGCCGCCGGCATTCTGGGTGGCATGGGCATCATCCCCGGCATGCCCAATTTCGCCTTCCTGACACTCGCCGCCATACTGGCTGGTGCTGCCTATTTAATCGCCAGCCACAAGGCGGCTGCCTTGGTACAGAAAGCAGCAGATGAAGAAACCATCCCGGTGAATGCAGAAAGCGAAGAAGCCAGCTGGAACGATGTCCTGCCGGTCGACGTGCTTGGGCTGGAAGTCGGTTACCGCCTGATTTCACTGGTAGACAAGAACCAGGGCGGCGACCTGCTCAAACGTATCAAAGGCATACGCAAGAAATTCGCGCAGGAAGTCGGCTTCCTCACACCGCCTGTGCATATCCGTGACAATCTGGAGCTGAAACCATCTGCCTATCGCATCACCATGAAGGGTGTGGAGATTGCCAAGGGCGAGGCGATCAACAACCAGTTCCTGGCCATTGATCCGGGCATGGTGGCAGGTTCCCTGCCGGGTACGCAAACCAGGGATCCGGCTTTTGGCTTACCAGCGGTCTGGATCGAAAGCGAGTTGCGCGACCAGGCCCAGGGCATGGGTTATACCGTGGTTGACGCCAGTACCGTGATTGCTACGCACCTGAATCATGTTATCGGCCAGCATGCCGCCGAACTGTTGGGCCGTCAGGAAGTGCAGCAACTGCTCGACCACTTGGCCCAGGAATCCCCCAGACTGATCGAAGACCTGGTGCCCAAGACCATGCCGCTTTCTACTGTGCAGAAAGTGCTGCAGAACCTGCTGGCCGAAAGCGTGCATATCCGTGATATGCGTACCATTATTGAAACCCTGTCCGAATACGCACCACGCATGGCGGATGCCGAAGACCTGACTGCTGTCGTCCGCGTGCAACTTGGGCGGGCCATTGTTCAGCAACTGTTCCCTGAAGGTGATGAAGTTTCCGTCATGACCTTCGACCATCAACTGGAAAACCTGCTTCTGCAAGCGATGCAAGCCGGCGCTGAAAAAGCGGCGATCGAGCCCGGCCTGGCCGAGACGCTGGCATCGAAAACCGAGCGTGCAGCCAAGCAACAGGAACAAATGGGGATGACACCGGTATTGCTGGTGCCGTCGCCTTTACGTGCGGTGCTGGCGAAATTCCTTCGCCGTGCCATTCCTCATCTGCGCGTGCTTTCGCATGATGAGCTTCCCGATTCAAAAACCATACGTGTGACTAGTCTTATTGGAGGTCAAGCATGAACGTTAAACGATTTTTCGCTGCCAATTCCCGCGAAGCCCTTGCCA
>PHCM01000018.1 GCA_002842255.1 Betaproteobacteria bacterium HGW-Betaproteobacteria-2
AATGGTGCGCTGGACGCGATTGTGACGATCGACGAGCAAGGTTGCATCATTGAATTCAATCCGGCTGCCGAACATATTTTTGGCTATAAGCGGGATAGCGTGCTCGGACGCAATCTGGCAGAGGTCATCATCCCGCCCGATATGCGCAAAATGCATATGGAAGGGCATGAGCGTTTCGTTAAAACCGGAAACCAGAATATGTTCGGGCGGCGCATGGAGTTGATGGCCATGCGCGCTGACGGCACCGAATTTCCCGTCGAGCTAACGATTACATCGCTGAGCGACCAGGGCTTGCCTTATGTGACCGGCTTCATTCGCGACATCACGGAAAAAAAACGTGCGGAGCAGGATATTCGGAATCTGGCCTTTTTCGATGCATTGACCGGGTTACCGAATCGCCGTCTGCTGATGGATCGTTTGCAACAGGCGCTGGCCAGTTCTTCCCGTACGCAGAAATACGGCGTCGTGATGTTCATTGATCTGGATAACTTCAAGATCATCAACGATTCGCGTGGCCATGATTATGGCGACTTGCTCTTGATTGAAGTTGCACGCAGGTTGCGTTCCTGTGTGCGGTTAGAGGATACGGTGTCACGCTTGAGTGGCGACGAGTTCGTGCTCATTCTGGAGGATCTGAGTCTGGACGTGGAACAGTCCGTGATTGAGGCGCGAGTGGTCGGTGAGAAGATCCTGATGGCTGTGCATCAGAACTATCGGCTCAAGGATGTCGAATATCATAATAGTTGCAGCATCGGCATCAGTCTATTTTGTGGTAATCAGATCAGTGTCGAGGAACTGCTCAAGCGTGCCGATACCGCCATGTATCAGGCCAAGGCTTCCGGTCGCAACATGCTGCAATTTCATGACCCGCAGATGCAGGAGGCGCTGGAAAGGAGAATTGAGCTGGAATCGGAGCTCAGGGTTGCCTTGCTCAGTCAGCAGTTTCTTGTGCTGTACCAGCCGCAGGTCGATGCTGCACGCAAGGTATTCTGTGCCGAGGTGCTGCTGCGTTGGAATCACCCCGGGCGAGGCTGGTTGTCACCGACGGAGTTCATTGCAACGGCTGAGGAAAGTGGCCTGATCGTCGCCATTGGTCACTGGGTGCTGTTTCATGCCTGTTTGCAATTGAAGGCGTGGGAAAGCGCAGAGCACAGCAAGGACATCCAGTTGGCAGTCAATGTCAGTGCCCGTCAGTTCCGTCAGCCGAATTTTGTTGAAGAAATCAGACAGATGCTTGTGCAGACTGGCGCCAATCCGGAGTTGCTCAAGCTTGAGCTGACCGAGAGCATTGTGCTGGACAATATGGCTGAGGCCATACTGAAGATGCAGGAGTTGCGCGGCATCGGCGTCCGCTTTGCGATGGATGATTTTGGAACAGGGTATTCTTCGCTTGCCTATCTCAAGCAACTGCCACTGTCCCAGATCAAGATCGATCAGTCATTCGTGCGGGATATCGCGACGGATCCCAACGATGCTGCTATTGTGCAGACCATCATCGCCATGAGCAGTACGCTCGGCTTGAATGTCATCGCAGAAGGTGTGGAGACGGAGGCGCAGTTCGACATGTTGCAGCAATATGGATGCAGGCAGTTTCAGGGCTTTTTGTTCGGCCGGCCCATGGTGTTGGCCGAACTCGAAAGCATGCTTGATCAAGATGGTCTTTTGTTTAGTGACGAATACAGCGAAAATAACGATTTGCGTTAAAGTGGTCCCGCGTAAAGGGTGGCAATATGCTTTTGATGATAGATAACTACGATTCCTTCACCTATAACCTGGTGCAATATCTGGGTGAGCTTGGTGAGGATGTGCAGGTGCATCGTAACGATGAGATTGATCTGGCCAAGGTTGCCGAACTGAATCCTGACCATATCGTGATTTCGCCCGGACCCTGCACGCCGAACGAAGCCGGTATCTCGGTGCCATTGATTCATGAATTCGCCGGCAAGATCCCCATTCTTGGGGTCTGTCTTGGACATCAGAGTATCGGTCAGGCTTTCGGCGGGCATATCGTGCATGCCAAACAATTGATGCATGGCAAGACTTCATTGATTCATCACAAAAATGTCGGCGTTTTCCATGGCCTGCCCAATCCCTACACGGCCACGCGCTATCATTCGCTGGTCATTGAGCGGGAGACTTTGCCGGATTGTCTGGAAATCACCGCGTGGACAGATGATGGCGAGATCATGGGCGTGCGTCACAAGACCTTGCCGATAGAAGGTGTGCAATTCCATCCGGAATCGATTCTGACCGAGTACGGTCACGAACTGCTGCAGAATTTCCTGAAGGCTTACTGATGGAGCAGCTGACATTCAAACAGGCATTGCAAGGCCTGATCGAGAAGCGTGATTTTACTTATGCCGAGATGCTCAGCGTCATGCACCAGGTGATGGAAGGTGAGCTGACCTCCGCGCAGATCGCGGCGTTGCTGATCGGATTGCGTATCAAGGGCGAAACGGTCGAGGAGATCGCCGCGGCCGCCCATGTCATGCGTAGCCTTGCCACCCATGTGACCATCGATGACACGGCACATCTGGTCGATACCTGCGGTACTGGCGGTGATGGTATCCAGACTTTCAATGTCTCGACTGCCGGCGCTTTTGTTGCGGCAGCCGCCGGCGCTGCAGTAGCCAAGCATGGCGGGCGTTCGGTGTCCTCAACTTGCGGCAGTATCGATGTGCTGGAAGCGCTCGGTATCAACGTCAACCAGACGCCGGAGCAGGTGGCGGCATCCGTCGATGAGATCGGCATCGGTTTCATGTTCGCTCCGAATCATCACAGTGCCATGAAATACGCTGCACCTGTACGCCGTGAACTGGGTGTGCGCACCTTGTTCAACCTGCTAGGACCGATGACCAACCCGGCCGGCGCCAGACGACAGGTCATGGGCGTATTTCATCGTGACCTGACCACCTTGCTGGCGGGTGCCTTGAAGCATCTGGGCAGTGAGCATGTCATGGTGGTGCATGGCGCCGACGGCATGGATGAAATCTCGTTCAGTGGTGATACCTATATCGCCGAGCTGAAAAACGGTGAGGTCAGTGAATATATCGTCAATCCGGAACAGTTCGGTTTGCCGTTGCATGATGTCAAAAGCATACAAGTGAAGAATGCCGAGGAATCAAAAGCCATGGTGCTGGAGGTGCTGGCCGGCCGGCATGGCCCGGCGCGTGATATCGTGCTACTGAATGCCGGCGCCACCATTTATGTGGCAGGGCTTGTCGATAGCCTGGCGGCAGGCATCGAAGCCGCGAAACAGGCCATAGATTCGGGTGCCGCCATGGGCAAGCTGGAGCAACTGAAAGCGCGGTCATTGGCCGCCTGAAATTCGGGTGGGTGATGCCATCGCGCTAACTTGACAATCAATCTTACGGAACAAGCACAGAATATGTCGGACATACTGAACAGGATACTGGAAACCAAGCGGGCTGAAGTGGCAGCTGCGATCGTTGCCAAGCCGCTGCCGCAGATGCGCGAAGAGGCTTATGCGGCCGACGATCCGCGTGACTTTGCCGGCAGTATCCACGCCAAAATCATGGCGGACAAGGCCGCCGTGATTGCCGAGATCAAGAAGGCAAGCCCCTCCAAAGGGGTTATCCGAGAGGATTTTCGTCCAGCCGAGATTGCCAGAAGCTACGAGAAAGGCGGGGCCGCCTGTCTTTCCGTGCTGACCGATGCCCAGTATTTTCAGGGAAGTGCCGAGTATCTGCACGAAGCCAGGGCCGCCTGCGCGTTGCCGGTGCTACGCAAGGACTTCATGATAGACCCCTATCAGGTCTATGAAGCGCGCGCGATGGGTGCGGACTGCATCCTGCTGATCGTTGCTGCGCTTGATTTGCCGAAGATGCATGAACTGGAAGATCTGGCACATGAGCTGGGCATGGCGGTGCTGGTCGAGGTGCATGATGCCGAGGAACTGGAGCTGGCATTGCAACTGGATACGCCCTTGATCGGCATCAATAATCGTAACCTGCGTACTTTTGAGGTTACTTTGCAAACGACGCTGGATCTCCTGCAAAAGATGCCGGACGATCGTTGTGTGGTGACCGAATCCGGTATCTTCACATCCGAAGATGTCGCCTTGATGCGCAGTCACGATGTGCATACCTTCCTGGTCGGTGAAGCCTTTATGCGCCAGCCGGATCCGGGGGCCGAACTGGCCAGAGTATTCGCTTGAGGAACAAACCATGAGCCATGAAAAATTTCCGATGAGCCGTCCAAGGCGCATGCGTCGAGACGAGTTTTCGCGGCGGTTGATGCGCGAACATGTGCTGACCAGTAATGACCTGATTTATCCGGTATTTGTGCTTGAGGGCGAGAACCGGACTGAAGAGGTGGCTTCCATGCCGGGGGTGCAGCGTCAAACCATCGATGTCCTGCTGAAAACCGCGGCGGAATGCGTAGCGTTGGGGATTCCTGCAATCGCCCTGTTCCCGGTTGTGGATCAGTCCGGCAAAAGTCTGGATGCGGCTGAGGCGTGGAATCCGGATGGTCTGGTGCCGCGTACGGTCAAGGCATTGAAGGCCGCTTTTCCGGATTTGGGCGTGATCACCGATGTGGCGCTGGATCCTTATACCAGCCACGGGCAGGATGGTTTGATCGATGAAACTGGCTATGTGCTGAACGATGAGACCATCGCTGTGCTGGTCAAACAGGCTTTGTCACATGCAGCGGCAGGTGCGGATGTCGTTGCGCCGTCCGACATGATGGATGGCCGGATTGGTGCCATCAGGCAGGCGCTGGAGCAGGCGGGACATATCCACACCCGCATCCTTGCCTATTCGGCCAAATATGCATCGGCGTTTTACGGTCCGTTTCGCGATGCCGTCGGTTCGGCGGCCAATCTAGGCAAGGGTAATAAATCGACCTATCAGATGGATCCGGCCAATTCGGATGAGGCTATCCGGGAAGTCGCGCTCGACATCAACGAGGGGGCCGATATGTTCATGGTAAAGCCGGGCCTGCCCTATCTGGATATCGTGCGTCGCGTGAAAGCCGAACTGCAGGTGCCGACCTATGTTTATCAGGTCAGTGGCGAATATGCCATGTTGAAGGCTGCAGTGCAGAATGGTTGGCTGGATGAAAAGGCCTGCGTGATGGAGGCGTTGCTGGCATTCAAGCGGGCCGGTGCCGACGGTATCCTGACCTACTTTGCGCTGGACGCAGCGCGCTGGTTGAAACAGTCCTGATTTATCTAGGCGGGGTCTGTCGAAGCGTCTGCTGATTTAAGCAATGCGCTGACATGAGCCAGGTTTGCCTTGCTGATGGAGTGGCCGTCGACCGGGCTCCTGGGCGGAATTCTTGCCGCATTGGTGTCAAATACGCTCAGTCTGATGATGCCGTTCGGTCCTTCCAGCGTAAACACCGGTACTTTCTTTCTGTCGTTGCCGTGCTTGGTGTTGTGCGTACGGTAGCTTTTCTCGTTCGATTCATACGGTACCTGCAGATTGAGCAGATAAATTTCTACATCCTTCAGACTTTCGGCGTAGAGGTGAATGTCGGTAGCGGCGTATCTGCCGGCGGTGCCATCGAGCACTGCACCTGTCAGATGCGGGTTGAATCGTTCCAGCATCTGCATTACCAGCAGTGCATCCTTCCTTAATTGCTGCAAGGCAGCAGGCTGATCTTCGCTATTGTAGATTTCGTGAAAAATCCTGATTTCTTCTTCGATCTCGGCGTTGGTCGGCATGCAGTGATCTTCGGTCACGCCGAGCTGGCGTCCGGCCTTGCGCTTGGCATGGCCGAAATCCGCGATGCCCTCATCCGCCATCATGCGTGCCGCCAGTTGTGCTATGCGCTGGCGTAGCTGCGGGTTTCTGTCCTTGGCCACGGAGAATTTGACTTTCAGTAATTAAAAAAGCTGGTCAAAAAACGATTCCTGACCGCTTTTTTCTTTAGGAGCAGGCTGTGTCCCATCCGTCGAATAGCCGGGGAATGGTGAAAATCCGCCGGGTTCAAACACCGGAATCTCCTCTTCAGGGGGGAATTCCGCATAAAAATATTCATAGAAGCCCGGCTGGTCGTCAGGGACGCGCATGCCGGTCTCAGGGTTGATCTTGATGGCGGCAATACCTTCCGGCGGGATGTAAGGGTGATCCGGTACGCCCTTGAGCGCGGTCGACATGTAGTTGATCCAGATCGGCAGCGCAGCACGCCCACCGGTCTCGTTGCTGCCCAGGGATTTCGGTTTGTCATAACCCATCCAGGCTACTGCGACTTGCGTGGGGTTGTAGCCGGCAAACCAGGCATCGAGCATATCGTTGGTGGTGCCGGTTTTGCCAGCGAGGTCGTTTCTGCCCAATACGTTGGCCCGTGCCGCAGTGCCTCGTCTGACCACATCCTGCATCATTGAGCTCATCAGAAAGGCATTGCGGCCATCAATCACGCGATTGGCGGTTTTGCCAGCCTCAACCACTTTGGTCTGCTGGATGACCTTGCCCTTGCTGTCTACGACCCGACTGATGATGTGCGGTTGAATCTGGTAACCGCCATTGGCGAAGACGGCATAGCCGCTCGCCATCTGCCAGGGCGTGACGGAACCGGAACCCAGCGCCATGGCGAGATATGGCGGATGGTCCTTGGCGGCAAAACCGAAGCGTGTGATGTAATCTCGCGCATAATCGACGCCAATATCCTGCAGGATGCGGATCGAGACCATGTTCTTGGATTTGGTCAGTGCGGTTCTCACCTGAACTGGGCCATCGTATTTATTATCGAAATTTCGCGGTTCCCAGCTTTTCCCGCTGCCGGTTTCCGCCGATGAGACATAAACCGGTGCGTCTTCCACCATGGTGGCTGGTGTGAAGCCTTTTTCCACAGCTGCTGAATAGATGAAGGGCTTGAAACTGGAACCGGGCTGGCGCCATGCCTGTGTGACATGGTTGAATTTGTTGCGACTGAAATTAAAGCCGCCAACCAGGGCGCGCACTGCACCGTTACGTGGATCGAGTGCGATCAGCGCAGATTCGACCTCCGGCAGCTGGGTGATCTGCCAGTCGTCACCATCAGCATAAATCCGCACTACGGCGCCAACGACGAATTTGCGTTTGGTGACATCTTTCAGCGTCATATCCCGGCTTACCAGCCCCAGTCCATCCCCCTTGATTTCTACCGGGCCGATATTCTTGGCATAAAGCTCAACTGATTTGGCATTGATCTTCGTGACGATGGCTGGAACCAGGCCGTTGAATTGGTCGAATTCGTCCAGTGCAGTGTCCATCCATTCGCTATCCGAAATTTCGGATGCGCCTTTGACCAGTACTTTTTCCGGGCCGCGGAAACCGCGTCTGCGTTCATAGTCGAGAATGCCCTGAATCACCGCACGATTGGCTGCCTCCTGGTTATCCTTGAGGATGGTGGTGTAGACACGCATGCCGCTGCTATAGATGGCATCCTGATAGCGTTCATACATTGCTTGTCGCGCGATTTCAGCAACATAGTCGGCAGACAGCTCGTGCAGTGAGCGCTGTTTTCTGACCTTGCCTGGCTCCGTAAGAGCTGTTTGATAGGTTTGGTCATCAATAAATTTGAGGCTATGCATGCGTCTCAGCACATAGTGTTGGCGTTCCTGGGCTCGTTTTGGATTAACGAAAGGATTGTAGCGCGATGGCGCTTTGGGCAGGCCTGCCAGCATGGCTATTTCGGCGACGCTGCACTTCGCCAGCGGTTTGCCATAATAGACTTGGGCTGCTGCGCCGAAGCCGTAGGCACGCTGGCCGAGATAGATCTGGTTGATATAGAGTTCCAGAATCTGATCCTTGCTCAGACTGTGTTCGATCTTGATGGCGAGCAGGGCTTCGCTCAGCTTGCGCGTGGCGGTCTTTTCGCTGGACAGGAAGAAGTTGCGAGCCACCTGCATGGTGATGGTGCTGGCCCCTTCCTTGAATCCGCCAGCCATGATATTTGCTACAGCCGCACGTGCAATACCTATGGTATCGACGCCGCCGTGTTCATAAAAGCGCTCGTCTTCTGCGGCCAGGATGGCCTGTTTGAGTGATTGCGGTGCATCCTGAACTCTGGTGAAGGCGCGGCGCTCCTCGCCAAATTCGCCGATCAGGTGGCCGTCAGCCGAGTAGACGCGCAGCGGTACCTTGGGGCGATAGTCGGTCAAAGCCTCCAGGGAAGGTAGCGTTGGGTAGATCAGTGTTGCAGCAAGTCCGGCCAGAGCAATTAAAACAAGGCCGAGTACCACGGGCAATATGATGAGAAATTGCCACCATTTTCTAAATAGCATTGAGCATAAACATTCATAAAATCGGGTACCTATATTATATGTTCCGCACCGAATAATTTAAATTAAAAATATGCTTTACAGTATTTATAGTTGTTGCTAGCATTTAAGGTAAATTATCAGTATTGTTCGTAACTAGCCAATAATGAAAGGGAATTTCAATTTGAAATTCGACTTTTTTTTAGAACGTACTCCACCAGTCATCGGTGTCGATATCAGTTCCGCCTACGTCAAGATGGTGGAGCTGAGCGCTGCCGGCAGAGGGGCGTATAAGTTGGAAGGTTACGCAATTGCGCCGTTAGCCAAGGATGCAGTGGTGGACGGCAATATTACCGAGCTGGATAGCGTGGTCGATGCCATCAGACGTGCTTGGAAGCTTTTGGGTTCGCGGGAAAAGCGTGCAGCGCTGGCCTTGCCCGCTGCTGCCGTTATCAGTAAGAAAGTGCTGATGGCGGGTGGTCTGCGCGAAGAGGACATGGAACTGCAGGTTGAGGCGGAAGCCAATCAATATATTCCGTTTTCACTCGATGAAGTGAATATCGACTTTCAGGTACTGGGCCCGGCGTCAAACAATCCGGAAGAGGTGGAAGTTCTGATCGCCGCTTCGCGTAAGGAAAAAATCGAGGATCGCGTGGCGGCGGCCGAAGGTGCGGGCTTGAAAGTTGCTGTCATGGATGTGGAAACCTATGCGACCGAGGCAGCCTATTCTCTTATCTCCAAGCAGTTGCCCAATAACGGCAATGATCAGACTGTGATGATTGTTGATATTGGTGCCACCATGATGCACATCGATGTGTTGCATGACAACGAGTCGGTTTACATGCGCGAGCAGAGTTTTGGCGGGGCGCAGTTGACGCAGGAAATACAACGTCGTTATGGCTTGACGCCTGAGGAGGCGGAAATTGCCAAGCGTAAGGGTGGTTTGCCAGAGACTTATGAATCTGAGGTTCTGCAGCCCTTTGTGCAAAGTTTGTCGATGGAAGTGGCGCGCGCACTGCAATTCTTCACCAGTTCCACCCAGTACAATCGTGTAGATCATATCGTGCTGGCAGGAGGTTGTGCCGCGATTCCCGGTGTCAATGTCATGGTGCAGGAACGCACTCAGGTCAATACCATAGTCGCCAATCCGTTTCACGATATTGCGCTGAACCAGAGAATAAAGAGTCAGCAGGTGGCTGCAGATGCCCCTTCCCTATTGATAGCCTGCGGGCTTGCCATGCGGAGCTTTGACTGATGATTCGCATCAATTTACTTCCACATCGCCAGATCAAGCGGGCTGAGCGGCAGCGTCAGTTCAATCTGATGCTGGTGGCAACTGTAGTGCTTGCTGGTGCCATCATCTTCATGGGTAACACCTATATCGGTGCAAAAGTCAGTGCCCAGACGGAACGCAATCAGCGTCTGGAGGCTGCAAATGCCAAGCTAGACAAGGAAATCGAGGAGATCAAGGAGCTCAAGAGTCAGATCGGCAGCGTGCTGGAGCGCAAGCAGATAGTGGAGAATCTGCAAAGTAATCGCAGCCAGGCGGTGGTGGTTCTGGATGAGGTTAGCAGGCAGTTGCCTGAAGGGACCTACCTGAAGTTGATCAGCCAGAAGGGTAGTGTCATCGATCTTGAAGGGGTTGCCGATACCAATGCCCGAGTGGCAACCCTGGTACGGAACATGAGCAATTCCCAGTGGATGGAGCAACCCAATCTCGTGCAGATCCAAGCCGTCAGTATCGGCAATGTCCGCTACAACGATTTCAAGATGAATGTAAGACTCAAGGCGCAGCAAGCACCTGAGGTGGAAGCTCCCAAGAAACCGGTGGGGAGAAAATCATGAAGTTGGAAGATTTCAATAATATTGATTTCAAGAATGCCGGCAATCTTCCGTTGCCGGTCAAGGCTGTGCTGTTGCTTGGTTTGCTGGTTCTGCTGATAGGTGCTGGTTATTGGTTCATCTGGAACCCGGCCGCCGCAGAGTTGGAGGGTGCGCGAGCCAAGGAGGGTGAGTTGCGCAAGGTGTTTCTCGACAAGAAGCGCCAATCCATCAATCTAGAGGCTTATAAGGAGCAGATGGTAGAGATCGAGCGTACATTTGGTGCGTTGCTCAAGCAACTTCCGGACAAGTCGCAGATGGACGGTCTGTTGACCGATATCAATCAGGCAGGTCTTGCACGTGGGCTGGAATTCGAATTGTTCAAGCCGGGCAAGGAAGTGATTGGTGATTTTTATGCCGAAATGCCCATTCAGATCAAGGTGGTAGGTAGTTATCATGATCTGGGTGCTTTCGCGACCGATGTTTCAAAGCTGTCGCGCATCGTTACGCTGAATGACCTTGTGGTGTCTACTGCAGCAGCCAAGGGCAAGGGTGGCAATGAGCAGGCGGATGTTTCGCGGCTGGTGATGGAAGCTGTTGCAAAAACCTACCGTTATCTCGATGCCAGCGAAATTGCAGCTAAACGCGAAGCCGAACTGCAAGCCAAAAAAGGCGCTAAAAACACCAAGGCACCCAAAAAATAATGAGTATGCCAATGCACACAACATCGAAAGGTGCTGAATGAAAGCGGGAAAGATATTGCTTGTTCAGCTTTGTCTTCTGTTGGCTGCCTGTCAGGGCGGAAAAGGGGACGATCTGGATCAGTTTATTGCAGATGCAGCAAAGGACATGCGGGTGAAAGTCGATCCTTTGCCCGAAGTGTTGCCTTATACACCAATGGAATACAACGCGGACGGCACCTTGGTAAATCCGTTCAAGGCGCGCAAGGCGATAGCGGATGCGGCCAGCAAATTGCAGCCGGATATGAACCGGCCCAGGGAGCCACTGGAGTCATATCCTCTGGAAAGTCTCAAGTTCGTTGGATCCATGGAAAAGCAGCAACTGAAGTACGGTTTGATCCAAACGCCAGATAATAGTGTGCAACAGGTGAAGATCGGCAATTATATGGGCCAGAATTTCGGTATGGTCACTGATATCCTGGAGTCGGGTGTGGTGCTCAAGGAAATTGTACGGGATGATCTCAGCGGCGACTGGGTTGAAAGAACTGCAAATGTTGATTTGCAAGATTAGGGGTGGGGATGATGAATATTATTAAAATAATGTTGGGTAAAGCTTCCAGTTTCCTGGTAATTGCTTTTCTGAGCTTGGCGGGGATGTCTGCATTTGCAGAAGATGCGGCTAATCGTATTGAAAAAATCGATTTTGCTGGATTGCCTGGTGATCGTGTGGCAATAACCATTACAACGACAAACCCTCTGACTAATCCTCCGGCAGGGTTCACTATCAAGACACCGCCTAGAATCGCACTGGATTTCCCCAATACTACAAACGGGTTGAATAAAAGCACTCTGGCCGCCGAGCAGGGTGTGCTGAAAAGCGTGAATGTCGCTCAGGCCAAAGACCGAACACGACTCGTGCTGAACCTGACCAAATCCAGCGGTTATACGACCGAAGTCAAAGGCAACGAAACTATTATCGTATTGCAGGCCAGTGAGGTGGCGGCCAGTCCGGCAGGCGTAGTGACCAAGTTTGCAGAGGCCAAGGTGGGTGACCAGATACACAGCATCAATAATGTTGATTTTCTCAGGGGGCAGAATGGCGAAGGTCGTGTCATGATCGACTTGTCCGATGCTTCAGCAGGTATCAACATCAGGGAGCAGGGAAAGAGAATTCTGGTTGATTTCATCAACACGGAAATCGATTCCAGTCTTGAGCGTCGTCTGAATGTAACCAACTTTAACACTCCCGTGCTTTATATCGATACGCTCAAGCAGGGCAAGGATGTACGCATGGTGATTGAACCCAAGGGCAACTGGGAACAATCTGCCTATCAGGCAGACAAGCGCTTCATCATCGATGTGCGGCCCATTATTGAAGACCCAAACAAGCTGGTGCAAGGTAGCAAACCCGGCTATGCAGGTGAGAAGCTCTCACTGAATTTCCAGAATATCGATGTGCGTTCGGTGTTGCAGGTTGTGGCTGATTTCACCGGTCTCAATATTATTACCAGTGACACTGTGTCCGGCAATCTGACTCTCAGGCTCAAGGATGTGCCCTGGGATCAGGCGCTGGATATCATCATGCAGAGCAAGGGTCTGACCATGCGCAAGACCGGTAACGTGATCTGGGTTGCGCCGGCGGATGAAGTGGCTGCCAAGGAGAAGCTGGCGCTGGAAGCCTCGCAGCAGATTGAGGATCTGGAGCCGATGCGTACGGAAGTCTTTACCTTGCGTTACCAGAAGGCGGAAGACCTGAAGAACCTGATCAGTGACGAAAAGCAGAAGATTCTTTCCAAACGCGGCAGCGCCGTGGTGGATACCAGAACCAATACCGTGTTTGTGCAGGATACTCCACGCCATCTGGAAAATGTGCAGAGCATCATCAACAAGACGGATATTCCGGTCAAGCAAGTCATGATTGAATCCCGTCTGGTGATTGCCGACGAAGGATTCAGCAAGACACTGGGTGCCCGCTTCGGTATCAACCAGTTGGGTACGGGAGGTCAGAACCGTCTTGTCACCAGCGGTACGATCGGTAACCGGGCTACGGAAATCGCAGCGGATGGCACAGTGACCATGGGTAATCGTATGGGTACGCATATGCCGGCTACCTTGAACAGTAATGCCACGATTTTCGGGGTGAGTTCGGATGGTCAGCCTGACCTGATGTCAAACTTGCCGGTAGCCAATGCTTTTGGTAACTTTGCCTTCAGTCTGTTCCGTCTGCCGGCAGGCTTCCTGCTGAATCTGGAACTCTCCGCGATGGAAACTGATCAGCGCGGCAAGGTGGTATCCAGTCCGCGGGTGACCACAGCCAACCAGCAGAAAGCCAGAATCGAACAGGGTACCGAAATTCCGTATCAGGCCGCGACCAGCAGTGGCGCTACCAGTATCCAGTTCAAGGAAGCTACTCTTAGCCTGGATGTGACACCGCAGATCACGCCGGATGACAAGATCATCATGGATCTGTTGGTCAAGAAAGACCGGGTTGGCGCAATCTTTG
>PHCM01000286.1 GCA_002842255.1 Betaproteobacteria bacterium HGW-Betaproteobacteria-2
CCTTGCGCAAGGCGATTTCGGCAATTCGATCCATAGCCGCGAGCCGGTGTCTGCCATGCTGGCCGAACGTCTGCCCGCTACCATCCGCCTGGCCCTGCTGGCGCTTGTTATCGCCATTGCCATTGGCCTGCCACTTGGCATCATCGCTGCCTTGCGCGCCAACCACTGGCCGGACCGTATCGCCACAATGACCAGCCTGACTTTTTCCGCCATGCCGCATTTCTGGCTGGGGCCTTTGCTCATGATGGTATTCGCACTCTGGCTCGGCTGGCTGCCTGTGAGCGGTATGGAATCTTCCGCTTCGATCGTGTTGCCGGCGCTGACGCTGGGGTTCGGCCTTAGCGCCATACTTACGCGCATGACGCGCGCTAGTCTGCTGGAAGTGCTGAACGAGGATTTCGTTCGCACTGCGCGAGCCAAAGGTCTGCAGGAGCATCAGGTGATTCTGGGCCATGCCCTGCGAGCGGCGCTGTTGCCGGTTGTCACCATTCTTGGCTTGCAACTTGGTGGCCTGCTGGCGGGCACGGTCATCACCGAGACGGTGTTCGGCTGGGACGGCATCGGCCGCCTGTTGGTGGAATCGATCGAGAAGCGCGATTATCCGGTGACACAGGCCTGCGTGCTGGTCATCGCGCTGATCTACGTGCTGGTCAATCTCTGCACCGACCTGCTTTATGCCCAGCTCGACCCGCGGGTGCGTTACAGTAGATGAGCGAGGCGAAATGAAAAGCTGGCCGGTTTACGTCCTCGCGTTCTGGCTCTGCGCCGTGGTCGTCGCCGCAGCCTTCGATCTGGCGCCGGACGCCATCCGGCTCGAAGCCATTCTGCACGGTCCCGGTTTTGCCGCCTGGCTGGGCAACGACGATCTCGGCCGCAATATATTGAGCCGCGTCCTCGCCGGTGCGCAGGTTTCGATGACGGTTGCCGTGCTTGTAACCGTCATTACCCTGAGTTTCGGCGTGACGGTCGGCTTGATTGCCGGCTATTTTGGCGGCTGGGTCGACCGTTTGCTGATGCAGATCACCGATGTGTTTCTGGCCTTCCCCGGCATTTTGCTCGCAATCGCCTTTGCCGCCGTCCTGGGGCCGGGCCTGAACAATCTGATATTGGCCTTGTGTCTGACCTCCTGGGTCGGCTACGCGCGCCTGACCCGGGCGCAGGCACTTTCATTGCGCGGCCGCCAGCATGTGCAGGCGGCTGAGTCGCTGGGTGCCGGCACACCACGCATCATGCTGAAACACATGCTGCCTTTGCTGGCTGCACCGCTGGTGGTCGAAGCTACCTACAGCATCGCCGGGCTGGTGATCGCCGAGGCCAGCCTGTCATTCCTCGGATTGGGCATACAGGCGCCGCAGGCCTCGTGGGGTTCCATGTTGCGCGACGGCGTACGTTACATGCTGGTGGCGCCGCATTATGTATTGGCGGTGGGTTTGAGCCTGATGTCGCTGGTGTTGGCAGTCAACGTGCTGGGCGATAAACTGCGCGATGCGCTGGACGTAAGGCGCTGATCTGGATACCAAGAGCAGATTTTCTCTGTGCTCTCTGTGATCTCTGTGGCTGAAAATGAAAGGTTAACAATGTCGCTTGGCCCCGTAATGCTGGATGTCGAAGGTACCGAACTCAATGCGGACGATATCCGCCGCCTGCGGCATCCGCTGGTCGGTGGCGTCATCCTGTTTGCGCGCAATTTCACTTCCTGCGCGCAGCTGAAGGCGCTGACAGGAGCAATTCACGAAGTGCGCAAGCCGCCGCTGCTGATCGCGGTCGACCACGAAGGCGGCCGCGTGCAGCGTTTCCGCGAGGGTTTTACCCGCATTCCGCCGATGCGGGAATTCGGCAAGTTGTGGGATGAGCATCCGAAAAAGGCACGGCAGCTGGCAGAAGAAGTCGGCTGGATACTGGCGGC
>PHCM01000019.1 GCA_002842255.1 Betaproteobacteria bacterium HGW-Betaproteobacteria-2
GGCGGCAGTCTCTCTACCGTTGGGCTTTACACAGGGTAAAGAGTATGCTGAGCTGGAATGGCCGATTGATATCCTGATCGCAGTGGTCTGGGTCTCTTACGCCATTGTCTTCTTCGGCACCATAGGTAAGCGCAAGGTCAAGCACATCTATGTAGCCAACTGGTTCTTCGGCGCTTTCATCATTGCTGTAGCCTTGCTGCATATCGTCAATAGTGCGGCGATTCCGGCAGACTTCATGAAATCCTACTCCGCCTATGCCGGCGTGCAGGATGCCATGGTGCAATGGTGGTATGGACACAATGCAGTGGGCTTTTTCCTTACTGCCGGCTTCCTCGGCATCATGTACTACTTCGTGCCCAAACAGGTTGAGCGTCCGATCTATTCCTATCGCTTGTCTATCGTGCACTTCTGGGCGCTGATCTTCACTTATATGTGGGCAGGTCCGCACCATTTGCATTACACCGCATTGCCTGACTGGACCCAATCCCTGGGTATGGTGTTCTCGCTGATTCTGCTGGCGCCAAGCTGGGGCGGCATGATCAACGGCATGATGACCATGTCCGGCGCCTGGCACAAGCTGCGTAGCGATCCTATCCTGCGCTTCCTGATCGTTTCGCTTTCCTTCTACGGCATGAGTACCTTTGAAGGCCCGATGATGGCGATCAAGACCGTGAACGCGTTGTCGCATTACACTGACTGGACTGTCGGTCACGTGCACTCCGGTGCCCTGGGCTGGGTTGGTATGGTTTCGATGGGTGCGCTTTACTACATGATTCCTCGTCTGTTCGGTCAGAAGCAGATGTATAGCGTCAAAGCGATTGAACTGCACTTCTGGATGGCAACCATCGGTATCGTGCTCTATATCTCCGCCATGTGGATATCAGGTGTGATGCAAGGTTTGATGTGGCGCGGTGTTAATGCTGATGGCACGCTGACCTACACTTTCGTTGAGAGTGTGAAGGCGACCTATCCATTCTATGCTCTGCGTCTGCTCGGCGGCCTGCTTTACCTTGGCGGTATGCTGGTAATGCTGTGGAATGTGCTGAAGACCACATCAAATGGTCAATCCGTCAATGTCCCTGTTCCGCCCGTTGCGGCTCATGCTTAAGGAATAAAGAAAATGGCTGACCACAATAAAAAACCAGGTTTCTCTCACGAAAAGATTGAAACCAACAATTTCCTGATGATCGTGTTGATTCTGGTCGTCGTCTCCTTCGGTGGCCTGGTGGAAATCGTTCCACTGTTCTTCCAGAAGACGATGACGGAACCGATCAAGGGCTTGGAACCCTACACTCCGGTGCAACTGGCTGGCCGTGATATCTACATCCGTGAAGGCTGCTATAACTGCCATTCGCAGATGATCCGGCCGTTCCGTGCTGAGGCCTTGCGCTACGGTCATTACTCGGTGGCGGGTGAGTTTGTTTATGACCATCCGTTCCAGTGGGGCAGTAAGCGTACCGGCCCTGACCTGCATCGTGTCGGCGGCAAGTACAGCGATGAATGGCATCGTATCCACTTGATCAATCCGCGCGATGTGGTACCGGAATCCAATATGCCATATTACCCCTGGCTGGAGAAAAATCTGGTCGATGCCGATGGCCTGGCTCCAAGAATGCGGGCATTGCGCAAGGTTGGTGTGCCTTACAGCGACGAACAGATCGCCAATGCCAAGGCCGAGGTTGAAGGCAAGACCGAAATGGATGCCCTGATCGCTTATCTGCAGGGCTTGGGCAGAACATTAAAATAGCGGGGTGAATTCGATGGATATCAATACATTACGCATCTTCGCAACCGTCGCAAGCTTTATCGTCTTCATCGGTATCGTGGTCTGGGCTTGGTCACGTCGACGTGAAGTGGATTTTAAAGAAGCGGCCAATCTGCCTTTTGAACAGGATTGAGGAATAAAAAATGAGTGATTTTGAATTCACCAGCAGTTTCTGGCCGTTGTTTATCTCGGTAATCACAGTACTGGGCATCCTTGGTTGCGCAATTCTGCTGTGGGTAACCAACAAAACCAAGGTTCAGCCAACGGAGGATATGAGTACTGGTCATGTATGGGATGGCGACTTGCGTGAAATGAACAACCCGCTGCCGCGTTGGTGGGTGTGGATGTTCATCATCACCATCGTCTTCTCGGTTGCCTATCTCATCATCTATCCTGGCATGGGTTCCTATCAGGGAAAACTGGGATGGACGCAGGTCGGCCAGTTTGAAGCTGAGATGGCCAAGGCCGAGGAAGTGACCAAACCACTATATGACAAATTTACCGCCATGTCGGTGGAAGAGGTCGCTGCAGACGAGCAGGCCATGGCAATCGGTGGCCGCCTGTTTCTTAACAACTGTGCGCAGTGCCATGGGTCGGATGCGGGCGGCAGCAAGGGCTTCCCCAACCTGACTGACAATGACTGGCTGCATGGGGGTGAGCCGGAAACCATCAAGGCGACCCTGACCAATGGCCGTGTCGGCATGATGCCGCCGATGGCATCCATGGTCGGCAGTGAAGATGACGTCAAGAATGTGGCGAACTATGTCTTGAGTCTCTCCAACAGTCAACACGACGCTGCACGCGCCGAGTTGGGCAAGGAGAAGTTCATGGTCTGTGCTGCCTGCCACGGTCCGGAAGGCAAGGGTAACCAGATGATGGGCGCCCCCAATCTGACTGACGGCATCTGGTTGCATGGTGCCGGCGAGAAGAACATCATTGCCATGATTAATAATGGCAAGATGAACCAGATGCCGGCTCAGGCCGACAAGTTAAGCGAAGCACAGATCCATGTGTTGACCGCCTATGTCTGGGGTTTGTCCAACAAGTAATAGCAGATTGGCAGGAGTGGTATGGCAGAGAATGCAGCAGGTGCCAAACGGGAAGAAACCCCGGATGAGGTAATGGTGTCACTTTACGCTGCGCAGGAGAAGATTTACCCGCGCAGCGTTTCCGGGATATTCAGCAAATGGCGCTGGGTGATGATCTGGATTACGCAGATCGTCTTTTATGGCGTGCCCTGGCTGCAGTGGGGGGAACGTCAGGCCGTGCTGTTCAATCTGGAGGCCAGGCGCTTCTATATCTTTGATCTGGTTCTGTATCCGCAGGACCTGATCTACTTGACTGCCATTCTCATCATATCGGCGCTCTCGCTGTTTTTGTTCACCGCAGTGGCAGGGCGTTTGTGGTGCGGATATACCTGTCCGCAAACGGTTTATACCGAGATTTTTCTCTGGTTTGAGAAGGTCATCGAGGGCGACCGTGCCGCCCGCATGAAGCTCGACAAGAGCGGCATGACGGCGGAGAAGGTCACCAAGAAATCGCTCAAGCATTTGGTGTGGGGGTTGTTCGCTTTATGGACCGGCTTCACTTTCGTAGGTTATTTCACGCCCATACGTGAACTGTTGCAAAACTGGATGGTGTTGCAGATGGGGCCGTGGGAAACCTTCTGGGTGTTCTTCTACGGTTTTGCCACGTATGGCAATGCCGGTTTTCTGCGCGAACAGGTCTGCAAGTATATGTGCCCCTATGCGCGTTTCCAGAGTGCCATGTTCGACAAGGACACCCTGATCGTCACCTATGATGATGAACGCGGTGAACCGCGCGGCAGCCGCTCGCGCAAGGATGATGCGAAAAGTCTTGGACTGGGTTCCTGTATCGATTGCAATCTTTGCGTACAGGTTTGTCCTACCGGCATCGACATCCGCAAGGGCTTGCAGTATGAATGTATCGGCTGCGGTGCCTGTGCCGATGTTTGTGATACGGTCATGGACAAGGTGGGTTATCCGCGCGGTCTGATTCGCTATACGACGGAAAACGGCATGCACAATCACTGGACGAGCAGCGAGATCCTGCGCCGAGTGTTGCGGCCGAGGGTGCTGGTTTATTTCAGCATACTGGTCTTGCTGGTGATTGGCTTGTTGACCAGTCTGGCTGTGCGCACGCCGTTTATGGCTGACGTGGTTCGGGATCGCGGTGTGATGTCGCGTATCGTCGAAGGTGGCTTGCTGGAGAATGTCTACCGTATGCAGTTGATGAACGCTACCGAGAGTACCCAGTCTTATCGTATCTCCGCACGGGGCGAGGATGGCCTGTTGCTGAAATCACCTGATCTCGATGCGGCTGAGAGCGTGGCTCTGGAACCTGCCCAGTCGAAATGGATTACGCTGTATCTGCAGATACCAGACGGTAATTTGGAGCCGGGTTCACATCGTGTCTGGTTCGATGTGGAAATGCTGGGTAGTGATAAGGTGCTGGAAGAAAAATCGGTGTTCCTGGTCCCCAGATAAGGGCTTGAACAGTAGACGCAAAAATCGATAGTTGAGGATGAATATGGCGGCGAATATGCAGGTTAACGGACAGGATACAAAGCAATGGTGGAAGTACGGTTATGTCTGGCTGATACTGAGCGGACCGATTGTCGTCATTATCGCCTCCTTCATCACGCTGAGTCTGGCGCTGAAAACGCCAGATCCTGTGGTCGATGATTACTATCGCAAGGGCATTGAGATCAATAAACGGCTGGAAGCAAAGGAACTGTTACCTGCAGTGGAAGGCCGGAATCATGCAGTAACTCCGGCAGAGGATACGCAACCTTAACAGAAGCTATCCGGATCAAAAATTCTCTTCAGTGCATCGGGTTTCAGGATTTTCACCCAGCGCTGTTTCACTTCGATAATGCCTTCTTCACTGAACTTGGAGAACGTGCGGCTGACAGTTTCCAGCTTCATGCCAAGATAGCTGCCAATCTCTTCGCGCGTCATGCGTAGCACCAGTTCAGACCTTGAGAATCCTCTGGCATTCAGTCTCTGCACCAGATTCAGCAGGAATGCGGACAGGCGCTCTTCTGCCCGCATATTGCCCAATAGCATCATCACGCCCTGGTCGCGGACGATTTCGCGGCTCATGATCTTGTGCACATGGCGCTGCAACACCGGAAATTCGCGCGACATTTCTTCTACATTGGCAAACGGCATGACGCAGACTTCTGCATCTTCCAGCGCCACAGCATTGCAGTTGTGATGATCACTGGTAATGCCATCCAGGCCGATAATTTCGCCAGCCATCTGGAAACCGGTTACTTGTTCACGGCCATCCTGACTGGAGACGCAAGTCTTGAAAAATCCAGTGCGTATGGCATAGAGCGAAGTGAAGGAGTCCCCATTGCGATAAAGAGTTTCTCCCTGGCTGACTTTGCGCCTGGTGGCTACAACGTCATCAAGTTTTTGCAACTCTTCCTGGCTCAGGCCTATGGGCATGCAGAGTTCGCGCAGGTTGCAATTGGAACAAGCGACTTTGTAGGTTTCTAATAGCATGGTGGCTGCTTCGGTTGGGACTTGGCTAGCTTACCGTTTTTAACGATTTGTTGGTAGGCGTTTGAGTGGAAATTTACAATTACAGGCAAAATCACACCTGACAGTTCTTTGCAGAAACTTGACCTGCATCAATACAGAAAATCATGAAAGCAGGCACAGTCACGAAAAATGACCGGAATGCCGACATGATTGCAGATACCATTAATCAGCCACCAGAAACGTTGCCTGAATTGACGCCAGAGATCTTACGAAGATTCGATGTGCCGGGTCCAAGATATACCTCATATCCTACTGCCGACCGCTTTGTCGAAGCCTTTGGTGAGGAGGACTTTATGCTGGCGCTGGAGCAGCGCAAGGTCGGTGGCCTGGCGCTACCGCTTTCAATCTATGTGCATATTCCGTTCTGCGACTCTCTCTGTTTTTATTGTGCCTGCAACAAGATTGTTACCAAGCATCACGAACGTGCGGCAGAGTATCTGCGTTATCTCAACCGTGAGCTGGATTTGTACATGGAAAAGCTGGGTGAGAGGCAAACTATCAGCCAGTTGCATCTGGGAGGTGGGACTCCTACCTTCTTCAGTGATGCTGAACTAGCGGAACTGATGGCCATGTTGCGACGCAATTTCATTCTGGAGCCCAATGGGGAATATTCAATCGAGATTGATCCGCGCACGGTGACTGAGGCACGTCTCGCACGTCTGGCAGAGATTGGTTTTAATCGCTTGAGCTTTGGTGTGCAGGATTTCGATCACGAAGTGCAAAAGGCGGTGCATCGGGTACAACCTGCAGAGCAGGTGTTCGATCTGGTAGCGGCTGCCCGCAGACTTGGATTTGAGTCCATCAATATTGATCTGATTTATGGATTGCCGAAACAGACTGCCAAATCTTTCCGGCGCACGTTGGAGCAGGTTGCCAGCCTCAGGCCGGACCGCATTGCGCTTTATGCTTATGCGCATCTTCCTGAGCGCTTCAAGCCACAACGCCGTATACATGAGGCAGATCTGCCAACCGCGGCGGATAAGCTCAGCATGTTGTCAAATGCTATTGCCGGCTTTTTGAGCAATGGTTACGTCTATGTCGGCATGGACCATTTTGCCTTGCCTGATGATGCGTTGGCGATTGCCAAACGGCAGGGCAGGCTGCACCGGAATTTCCAGGGGTACAGCACGCAGCCGGATTGCGACCAGATCAGCCTCGGTGTTTCTGCAATCGGCCGTGTCGGCGCGACATATAGCCAGAATGCCAAGACGCTTGAGGAGTATTACGACTATCTGGATCAGGGTCGCCTGCCTGTTGTGCGCGGATTGCCGCTGACGCGGGATGACCTTGTGCGGCGTGCCGTTATCATGGCGGTCATGTGCCAGGGCCAGGTGTTGTATGAGTCCATCAATCTGGCCTATCTGATAGACTTCAAACACTATTTTGCAGATGAACTCGCCAAGCTGGAACAGCTGAAGAATGACGGTCTGGTCGAAATCGACGATACAGGCATACAAGTCACAGGCACTGGCTGGTTTTTTGTCAGAGCGGTGGCCATGGTGTTTGATCGTTATTTGCAGGCGGATAGAAACCGCACCCGGTTCTCCAAGATCATCTGACTCTGTCCGGATTCAGAATCAGCGGCATCCCTAATTCTGTGGGATGCCGTTTTCTTTTGTTACTCCGAAGAAATATTTTCTGAGGGTAAAAAAATGCCTCTGCAGAGTATCGCAGAGGCAAATGTGGAGACTTTTTAACCAGCTATGTGTAATAGCTGCAAGCTTGATTTAGAAGCGTTTACCTACACCGATACCGATGACCCATGGGTCGATGTCGAGAGAGTCGATCTTGGTCCAGTTACCACCAGTAACAGGGCCTTTCATTTTGACATTGGTGTCGATTTGGACATATTTGACGTCGGCATTGATCATCCAGCCATCTTTCAGGTTGATGTCAAAGCCGGCTTGGGCAACCAGACCCCAGCTGTCGCTGTCGATCTTGATCTTGTCGCCAGCTGTAGCGCCACTCTTGAACTTCAGGTTGCGATCCAGCATATGGGTGTAGTTAACGCCGGCGCCAATGTATGGGTCAAATGTTTGATCCGGACGGAAGTGCCATTGCAAGGTCAGTGTTGGAGGCAGCAGGTTGACTTCACCAAGATTCTGGTCGCCGATTACGCCGGCACTGTCACCACTAATCTTGACGTCATGCTTGGTGCCAAGGGCCAGAATCAGTTCAGCTGCGATGTTCTTGGTGATGTAATAGGAAATATCGAGTTCGGGAATAACGTTGTCGTCAACTTTAAGATCGGCACTAGGAGTCATTACCGGAGCAACGTTCTTGTTTACGGTTTGTCCCAGCTTGCTGGACTCATTGGGAGATACGTTGACGGCTCTCAGACGTACTACCCAGTCACCTTCTTCAGCAAAGGCGAAGTTAGGTAAGAATGCAGTTGCCAAAGCAGCTGCCAATAGTGTTTTTTTCATTTCCCTGGCTCCTATATAGACAATTAACAATTAAGTCAGAACGGATTTTAGGGCTGCCGTTTCGGCCGGCACTTGATATAGGTCAATAAAGCGTGGATTAGCCCTTGAGTGTGCAAGAAAGCAACAGCAGACTAGCGCCTTCTCTTGCATAAGTAAACATTAATGCAAAATACGATATTTGGTATGACGGAATCGCAGCTGACCGAATTCGGTATGACTTATGGTGTCGGTGGTCTCATGTTGATGATGTTGTTGATAGTCGGACACCTTGCATGGGAGTCAAATGCCGGCAAGTTCGGGACTTTTGTGCTTTTTCTCGGGCTGACGCTTGGACTGGTGGGTTTTGTTGCAAAATTCGTCATCAAGTCCTCGCTAGGCCTGGAATGACTGCAACCCGGTTGGTCAACGCCGGAGCTGAGTATTTACTGATAGCGCAGGGCTTCGATCGGGTTTAAGCGTGCAGCCTTGCGAGCAGGGTAAAAGCCAAAGAAAATTCCCACTGTTGCTGCCACACTGAAAGCCAGGATTACGGATTGGCTTGAGATGACGATTGCAGTTTGTGATAGCTGGTTGATCAGTAATGCACCGCTGATGCCGAACGTCAGCCCGATCAGGCATCCGACTACAGAGATCATGATGGCCTCCAGCAGGAATTGCAGCAGAATGTCGTATTCACGGGCGCCGATCGCCATGCGGATGCCAATCTCCCGTGTGCGCTCTGTGACTGATACCAGCATGATATTCATGATGCCGATGCCACCGACCAGCAGCGAGACGGAAGCAATCGCTCCCAATAGCAAGGACATGGTACGCGTGGTTTCCGCAGCGGAGTTTGCCGCGGCCGTCAGGTTGCGCACAAAGAAGTCGTTTTCTGAGCCTTCGCGGATGTTATGGCGCTGACGCAACAAGCTGTTGATGCTGTCTTCAACCATATTCATGATCTCGGTGCTGTTCGCCTGCACCATGATCATGCGCACGCTGCCGGCGAACTGGCTGCCAAACAGCTGTCTTTGAGCCGTCGTCAGCGGCACGATAATGGTATCGTCCTGATCTCTGCCATCCAGGCTCTGTCCTTTGCTTTCCAGTACGCCGATGACAATAAAAGGGCTTTTGTTGATGCGTATGGTCTTGCCTATCGGCGAAATATCTCCAAACAGGTTGTCGACCACCGTTCTACCTATTAACGCCACGCGCGTGCCGGAACGGATATCGGAATCGGTGAAAGTGTAACCTTCTGCCAGCGACCAGGCGCGTACATTCAGGTAGTCCGGGGTGGTGCCGACAACGCTGGAGTTCCAGTTGTTATTGCTGAAAATGATTTGTGCGCTACTGTTGATGGTAGGCGCGACGGCACTGACACCATCGAGTTCGATAATCGCTTCGGCATCCTTTACTGTCAGTGAAGGCATGTTGCCTGTCGCGGCGCGCGCGCCTCCCATGCCAGGCGGAGTGGAAAGCACGATGAGCAGATTGCTGCCCATGGTGTCAATAGAACGTTTGACCGACTCCT
Organism: Betaproteobacteria bacterium HGW-Betaproteobacteria-2; assembly: GCA_002842255.1. Lineage (GTDB taxonomy): Bacteria > Pseudomonadota > Gammaproteobacteria > Burkholderiales > Methylophilaceae > UBA6140. The sequence continues at coordinate 9,274 of PHCM01000019.1, forward strand.
GTGCTCCCTGGCCGATTGCCAGCATCAGTACGACAGCGCCGACGCCAATCACCATGCCCAACATGGTGAGAAAGGTGCGCAGGCGGTTGGCCCCCATGGCATGCCAAGCCTCTCCCAGCATCGCGCCGAACATCAGGCTGCCTCCATGCTGTTTTTGTTTCTCAGATTTTCGATAGCGGTATCTTCAACAATACGACCATCAAGGAAGTGAATCTGCCGTTTGGCATGCTCGGCAATATCGGTTTCGTGGGTGACCAGCACGATACTGATGCCTTCCTGATTCAGTTCGTCGAACAGTGCCATGATTTCCTGGCTGGTTTTGCTGTCGAGATTGCCCGTAGGCTCATCGGCCAGAATCAGTCTCGGTTCGTTCACCAATGCTCGCGCAATGGCAACACGTTGCTGCTGGCCGCCGGAAATCTGGTTGGGTAGTGACTGCAGGTACTGGCCGAGACCGACGCGTTCAAGTAGTCGTTTTGCCCGCGCATGCCTGGTCTGCTTGTCGACTCCAGCGTAGACCAGGGGCAGGGCGACGTTATCAAGCAGGCTGGTTCTGGATAGCAGGTTAAAGCCCTGAAATACAAAGCCGATAGTGTGGTTGCGTACCTTGGCCAATGCACTTTTATCCATCCTTGCCACATGTTGGCCATTCAGGGTGTAATCGCCGCTGGTCGGCTGGTCGAGGCAACCGAGAATGTTCATGAATGTGGATTTGCCAGAGCCGGAAGGGCCCATGATGGCGATGTAATCGCCAGGATCCATGCGCAGGTTGACCTCTTTCAGCACCGGGAAAGGGCCAAGAGCAGTTTCATATTGCTTGTGCAGATCGTGCACGAGGATGATCGGTGTTGTCATCAGAACATCCGGAAGCGCATGCTGCTGGAGCTGCTGTTTGTCGGCTGCTGCAACGAGTCGCCGACAATGATTTTATCTCCGGGTTGTAAGCTGTCGTTGATGATTCCAGTGACACGGCCATCGGTGATGCCGGTTTTGACCTCAATGGCGACAGGCTTGCCGCCTTGCAGTACATAAACCTTGCCTTGCCCCGGTCCTGGATTGTTACTGCTGCCGTTCAGGCCGCGTGCGCTGCTTGAAGCGGAGTCATCTTCCGCAGGCTTGAATCGCAGGGCGGAGTTCGGCACCAGCAGCGCGTTATTGCTGCGCTCGATTTCGATATTGACGTAAGCTGTCATGCCCGGCAGCAGGATTTCATCCGGGTTGTCCACCGAGATGACGACATCGTAGGTCACCACATTGGAGGTGACGGTCGGATTCAGTCGCAGTTGCTTGACGATGCCTTCAAAACTCTGGTCAGGAAAGGCGTCAACATGGAACTTGGCTATCTGACCTTCCCGGATATTTCCGATATCGGCTTCAGCAAAACTGGAGTTGATCTGCATCTTGGAGAGATCCTGTGCGATCCGGATCAGCTCCGGTGTCTGGAAACTGGCTGCGACAGTCTGACCAAGATCGACCACACGGTCGATGACCACGCCCGAGACCGGCGAGCGGATGATGGAATAACCCAGATTGGTCTGATCACGCTTCAATTGCGCGCGATTGCTTTCCAGTTGTGCTTGTGCCGATTTCAGGGCCTGCACGGCCTGATCCAGTTCCTGCTTCGATACATATTCCTGTTCATAGAGCGTGCGCATGCGTACTTCATTGGCTGTGGCGAGATCAACGGAAGCCTGAATATTCCTGATATTGCCCATGGTCTGGGCGATCTGCGCCGTCAGCAGGGAATCATCAAGTTCCAGCAGTATCTGGCCTTCCTCCACCTTGTCGTTGAAATCCACATAGAGCTTGTTGACTCGCCCGGACACCTGCGTACCGACACTGACGATGGTGACCGGATTGAGCGTGCCGTTGGCGGAAACGCTTTTTGCAACGTCGCCTCGCGTTACCTGTTGCAAACGATAGCGCGCTTCAGGTGCTGGTGCCTGGCTTTGCAGGTAAAAGTAGATGCCAGTCGCCGCGATGGCGAGGATGGCCAGCCGTATTAACCAATTTCTTATCATTCGGCAGTTTTCCCGATCTTCATGATGTTTACTGTTCCGTTTGTCATGGTGCCAGCGCTGAAACTTCAGCTTCAGGCAGCGATTGAATCATGGCGTTATCCAGAGCACCCATGGCCTGAGCCAATGAGGCGCGAGCGATGTTCCAGTTGAGATCGGCCTGGATCTTTTGCTGCCTGGCGCTGGCAAGTGCGCTCTGGGCGTTCAGCGTATCGAGAATGTTGCCGACGCCGGCCTTGTAGCGCCCCAGCGCGACACGCGATGACTCTTCTGCACTTTCGACCAGTACCATGGCGGCCTGTACGGACTGGTTGGCCGTGCGCAGTTCCTGATAGGCATTCCAGACATCGAGCGAGACCTGCAGACGCAGACGATCACGCTGCGCTGCCCGGGTTTCAGTTAATGCCTCTGCACTGCGGATGCGGTAGCTCGGTGCATAGCCTTCGAACAGCGGAATGGAGACATTGAGACCGATGGTGCCGGTATTGCTGGAGGAAATGTCGCTACCGTTCTGAGAACTGTTGGATACGGACAGTGATACCGTCGGTTTGGCCGCAGCGCGACTGGCCGAGATGCTCGCTTCCGCAGCACGCAACTGGGCTTCGCTTGCGACCAGATCGGGTCTCCGCACCCGTGCCTGTTCGATGAGCGCATTGATATCCTGCTCCATGTTCTGCTCGATGTTGACCAAGGTGCGCGGTGCCAGCACGAGTGGCTGGCTGGCATCCAGCCCCATGATATTGGCCAGGTTGCCATAAGTGGTTTTCAGGCTGCCTTCGGCACTGATACGGCTCAGAGTGGCTTGGGCGAGGGAAGTTTGTGCTTGCAATTTGTCAGCCGGGGTCGCAACTCCGGCCTTGTAACGGGCATCGGCTGCCTTGAAGCTCTCCTCACTGGCGCGTTCCGATTCCAGTGAGGATTCGACCGAGGCGATGCCGGCCTGTACCTGATAATAGGATTGGACCACGGACAATAGTACGTTCTGGATGACGCTGCTCTGGCTGGCGCTGGCAGCTTGCAGCAGTTGGCGGGTATTTTCCAGGTTGGCATCCCGGTTGCCGAAGTCGTAGAGCAGATAGGAGGCGACCAGATTGTTGGAAAGGTTGCTGTAGGGGTTGTCGCGGGTTGCCGATTGCGGGCTGGCGACATTCAGGTTGCCGGATACGGTATTGTTGATCGAAGGCAGGTAGGCTGAACGCGCGACGCCGAGCTGGGCGGCCTGCTGTCGGGCGCTGGCCCAAGCCTCGCGGGTCTGAGGGTTGTTGCAAAGTGCGCTGTTGGCGACGTCCGACAGTGTCAGGGGCTTGCTGAAATCGGGCAGCGTACATTCAAAACTGCGGCTTTCATCCTGATAGCCCGGAGGAATAAGCGGTGGCGCCAGCGCCTCGGTTGCGAAGGGGTCGTCGCTACGGTACCAGATGCTGCCTTCGGCATGGACGACAGCGGATTGCATCATCAGAATCAGGAATGCAAGGTAGAAGTGGCGAATTGGGAGCGCGTTTACGGTCAAAATCAGGAAGTCAATTCAGTTGTTCAAGTGAAGCATGATACTGCTTACATCAGGGGGTTGTCTGTCTGCAGACATGGTCCTTAATGTAAATCAAAGTAAATCAATGTAAACAAGCTTATGCAAGGTCAGCTTGGTTCGCGGCTGACCTTGCATCAACGTCATGAGTTCGCTTTGGTTGACTATCCGGAGCGTAACGCCAGTTTAAATGTCCTGGCTTTCCAGGTATTCCTCATAGTTGCCGCGGTAATCGATGATGCCATCCGGTTTGATTTCCAGAATGCGGGTGGCGATGGAGCTGACGAATTCACGGTCATGGCTGACGAAGAACAGCGTGCCTTTGTATTTGTCCAGGGCAGTGTTCAATGCCTC
>PHCM01000287.1 GCA_002842255.1 Betaproteobacteria bacterium HGW-Betaproteobacteria-2
CCAGTGGTCGAGTTCTGTTTCATGCAGCAAGGTCTGGTACTGACGTTTTTGCACGGCGGCTGCGGAGAACAGGTCGGTCGGTGCGTGATGCTGGCTCGGCGTCGATTGACCGCTGGCCGGTTGCGCGGTGTTGGTGGAGGCGTTGCCAGTCTGTTGCGGCTGGTCGAGTTCACGCCGCCAACTCTTGAAATCCAGATGATCGAACAACTCGATCAGCTTGGCCTTGTCCTGTGGTTGTGGTGCGAGGTCGGCCAGATTCTCGCGGATGCCGACATCGCAGCGGATGGTGATCAGTTCACGCGCGGTCGGCAGCCAGGGCAGAGCCTTGCGCAGGTTCTCGCCGACCACGCCGCCGATCTCGTCGGCATGCGTCACGATGTTGTCGAGCGAGCCGTACTGTTTCAGCCATTTGACCGCGGTCTTGGGGCCTACCTTTTCTACGCCCGGCACATTGTCCGAACTGTCGCCGATCAGGATCAGGTAATCGACGATGAGGCCGGGCGGAATACCGAACTTGGCCTCGACGCCGGCGATGTCTAGTACCTCGTCGCCCTTGCGGAAGGCGTTGGGCATGGTGTTGATCAGCGTCACATGCTCGTTCACCAGCTGCGCGATGTCCTTATCGCCGGTGGAGATGATGACGCGCATGCCTTCGCGCTCGGCCTGTTTCGCCAGGGCGCCCATGACATCGTCGGCCTCCACGCCTTCTTCCACGATCAGCGGCCAGCCCATGGCCTTGATGGCGGCATGCAGCGGTTCTATCTGCGCGCGCAGGTCATCAGGCATGGCGGCGCGGTTGGCCTTGTATTCGGGATATATGTCGTCGCGGAAAGTTTTACCCTTGGCATCGAATACGCAGGCGCTATAATCGGCAGGATAGTCCTTGTGCAGCCGACGCAGCATGTTGAGCACACCCTGGATGGCACCGGTGGGTTCGTTCTGGCGGTTGCGCAGATCCGGCATGGCGTGGAATGCGCGATACAGATAGGACGAGCCATCGACCAATAACAACGTTTTCATATGGGATCCTGATATGTCTGCTGCAAAAAAGTTACCTAAAGTGGTTGATCCGGAAATCCTGGAGCAAATGCACCCCTCGCATGAGTCGTGGCATGCATTCGAGATTATGTCAGAATTCGTCGATGCTACCGAACGGCTGAAGCAGATTACCCCGGCGGTCTCCATTTTCGGCAGTGCGCGTACCAAGCCAGACCACCCGCATTACAAACTGACGGAAGAGATTGCCCGCAAGCTTTCCGACGCCGGTTTCAGTGTAATTTCCGGCGGTGGCGGCGGCATCATGGAAGCGGCCAACAAGGGCGCCTATTACGGCAAATCGGCCAGGATCGGTTTGAATATCGTGTTGCCGCACGAGCAGGTCAGCAATCGGTATCAGGATGTCGGCCAGAATTTCAATCACTTTTTCATGCGCAAGGTCATGTTCGTCAAGAATGCCTCGGCTTATGTGGTGATGCCGGGCGGTTTCGGCACACTGGATGAGCTGATGGAAGCCCTGACGCTGATTCAGACCAGCAAGACGCGCAAGATCCCGTTGATACTGGTCTGTTCGGATTTCTGGGCGGGGTTGCTGGACTGGTTGCGTAATACGCTCATTGCCCAGGGAATGGCCTCGCCGGAGGATATGGACCTGATGCAGGTCATCGATGATCCGGACCAGATCGTTGAAGCGATATTCCAGCATTATGAACACCGTGGTTTCGAACCTTCGCCGAAAGAACTGCAGATTCAGCTTTACCTGTAATGTCGAGCTTCACTGCTATGTTGAGCTACGCCGGGGTGCAATTATTGAGCACAGTACGCGATGCTTTTTGATAGAATCTGATTGTCTTTAAATGGATGACTTTTATGCGCCGCATTCGATTGTTTCTTGCA
>PHCM01000288.1 GCA_002842255.1 Betaproteobacteria bacterium HGW-Betaproteobacteria-2
TTCTACTTTCTTCGCCAGATCCTTGAGGGCAGTATCACAGGCCCGGTTGAAATCCTCACGCAGCAGCAAATCTTCCGGCGGATAGCCGCTTAGCGCAAGTTCCGGCGTGATCAGCAGCGTAGCACCGGACTCTCTGGCCTGTCTCGCATAATCCAGAATCCTGGCACTGTTGCCGGCAATATCGCCTACGGTACAGTTGATCTGTGCAATGGCGATTTTCATGATTTGTGATTTTTCTGTTTTTTCGACGTGTGGTGGGCAGGCTTATTTGCCGCCGGCATCAATGATGAGTTGAACGATTTCCGGGTCCTTGCCCTTAAGCGCATAGACATAGGCCGTCAAGCCGTACTGATCGCGCGCCTTGACTTTGGCGCCGCTGGCCAGCAGCAATCTCACCATGTCAGCATCCTTGTTGACGACCGCGATCTGCAGCAAGGGCGTACCTTCGGAATCCTTCAAATTGACATCGCCACCACGGGGGATCAACTCTCTTGCCGCTTCAACCTGTGACTTGCTCACCGCCCAGGTCAACGCCGTCCATTTATGATGATCGATGGAATCGACTTTCGCCCCCCTGTCCATCAGCGCGATCATGGCTGCCGTGTTGCCTTCTCTGGCTGCATACATCAGAGCAGTGGCACCGAAGCGGTCACGCGTAAAAGTATTCGCACCGTTATCCAGCAGGATGTTAATAGTCGGCACATCGCCATTCTTGGCGGCATACATCAGCACACTTTTGCCATCGTCACTCTTGGTATTCGGATCAATACCATGCTTGATCAGTAACCCGACCATTTCCGAAAAGCCGGAAGTCGCCGCCATACCCAGCGCACTCCAGCCTGACTCATCGCGAGCCTTGGGATCTGCTCCATGCTCCAGCAACACCCTGGCAGTTGCCACATAATTCTTCTTGGCTGCGAACATCAATGACGTCCAGCCGCCGCTATCCTTGGCATTGACGTCAGCGCCGCTCTTCAGCAGTGCCCTGGCAGCCTCCGCCTGATCCTTGCGGGCGGCATACATCAGTGCCGTGATACCATCCGCATCCTTGGTATTGGGATTAGTCCCGGCCTGCAACATCGCATTCAGCGTTTCCATATCACCTCTGGATGCCACCGTCAGCAGATAGGGAATTTCCTCCTGTTCCGCTTGCACAGGCAATGCCAGCACAGCAAGGAACAGCATAAGCAATAGTTTTTTCAGCATTCCAGTTTCCCGTTTCAGGATTCGTATGACGCTGAAGCCGATTTGGCCCTGATTGCCGCCTGCACGGCATCACCGAGACCGGCCGGTGAACTTGCCACGACCACGCCTGCGTTTTCCAGTGCACGTATCTTGTCATCCGCCTTGCCGCTACCACCGGAGATGATGGCACCGGCGTGACCCATGCGCTTGCCCTTGGGCGCAGTCTGCCCGGCGATATAGCCGGCTACCGGCTTCTTCACATGCGACTTGATGTATTCCGCTGCAGCTTCCTCGTCACTGCCGCCGATTTCGCCGACCATGATGATGGCTTCAGTCTCCGGATCGGCTTCGAACAGTTGCAGGCACTCGATGAAATTCATGCCGCGGATCGGGTCGCCGCCGATACCGATACAAGTGGATTGCCCCAGCCCCAGTGCCGTGGTCTGATGCACCGCTTCATAGGTCAACGTTCCCGAACGCGAAACGATGCCGACCTTGCCGCGCAGGTGGATACTGCCGGGCATGATGCCGATCTTGCACTCGTCCGGCGTGATGACGCCCGGGCAATTCGGCCCGACCATCCTCACACCGTTGGCTTTCAGGGCTGCCTTGACGTTAAGCATATCCAGCACCGGGATGCCTTCGGTAATGCAGACAATCAGCTCGATGCCGGCATCTGCCGCCTCAAGTA
>PHCM01000289.1 GCA_002842255.1 Betaproteobacteria bacterium HGW-Betaproteobacteria-2
GAAACCATGCGCGAGGACGGACTGGAGATGCCGGTCATCATCGTCACCGCGCAGGGCGAGATCGCTACCGCCGTTGCCGCCATGAAACTGGGCGCCTCCGACTACATCCTGCGGCCGTTCGATCTGGAAACGCTGGAGATCGCCATCGACCGCGCGCTGTCGGTCAGCCGCCTCAAGATCGAAAACCAGTTCCTGCGCGAAGAGGTCACGCCGGGCGGCAAGCATCTGGTCGGCGAGAGCGAAGCCATCCGCAAGGTCAAACAGGCGATTGCTCAGGTCGCGCCGGAAAAGGCCACGACCCTGATCGTCGGCGAGACCGGCACCGGCAAGGAACTGGTCGCCCAATCCATCCACCAGCTCTCGCAACGCAACAAATCCCTCTTTGTCGCCGTCAACTGCGCCGCCATCCCGGCCGAGATGCTGGAATCCGAACTGTTCGGCCATGAGCGTGGCGCCTTCACCGGCGCGATCAAGGAACGTATCGGCAAGTTCGAACTGGCCGATGGCGGCACGTTGTTCCTCGATGAAGTGACGGAGATGCCGCTTGCCTTGCAGGCCAAGCTGTTGCGCGCGCTGCAGGAAGGCGTGATCGAACGGCTCGGCAGCAATCGCCCGCTAGCAGTGGACATCCGCGTGCTGGCGGCCACCAACCTCGACCCCCTGCAGGCGGTGCAGGACGGCAAGCTGCGCGAAGACCTCTACTACCGGCTCAACGTCTTCAGGATAGACCTGCCGCCCTTGCGCGAAAGACGCGACGACATCGGATTGCTGGCCCGGCATTTTCTGCAGCCGCGTCATCTGCAACTCGATACAGCCGCACTGCAAGCGCTGCAGGAATACGCCTGGCCCGGCAATGTGCGCGAGCTGGCCAACATCCTGGAACGGGCTGCCATCATGTGCAGCGGCGACACCATCACATTGCGGCAACTGCCGGCAGACCTGCTGCAAAAAGCCGCTGACATCACACCTGCCAGTCCAGCTAATGATTCCGAGGCCGAACTGCCCAAACTGCCGGACGCCGTCACATCGCTGGAAAAATCCCTGATTCAGGCTGCACTCAGACAGACACAAGGCAACAAGAGCAAGGCCGCCAAGCTGCTCGGCATCAGTGAACGCTCACTGTGGTACAAACTCGGCACCTACGGCAATACCGAGACCTCCGCACCGGGCGACACAAACCAATCCTGACCGTCAAATTCCGCAGGCTTGGGCTATAATTGAACGATTACATTTTTTATAGCCCGATCAACACCATGCAAACAGAACAAGCTCAAACCGACAGCCGCGAACAAGCCCGCTTCAACATGATCGAACAGCAGATCCGCACCTGGGAGGTGCTGGACACCAAGGTGCTGGACCTGTTGCAAGTAGTGCCGCGCGAGGACTTCGTGCCGCCGCAATATGCAGGTCTGGCGTTTGCCGACATCGAGATCCCGATCGGCGAAGGCCAGAGCATGCTCTCACCCAAGCTGGAAGGCCGCATCCTGCAGGCACTGGAAGTCAGGAACACCGACAAGGTGCTGGAAATCGGTACCGGCAGCGGCTATCTCACCGCCCTGCTGGCCAAGTCCGCCAGGGAAGTGGTCAGCGTCGAACTGATTCCTTCACTGAGCAAGCTCGCCGGCGAACGCTTGGCAAAGTCCGGCATCAGCAATATCACGCTGGAAGTCGGCAATGCGGCCGAAGGCTGGCCGGCACAAGCGCCTTACGATGTCATCGTATTTACCGGTTCCCTGCCCGTCAGTCCGGAAAGTGTGAAACAAAGTCTCACCATCGGTGGTCGTATGTTCGTTGTCACGGGTGATGCACCTGCGATGCAAGCGACCATGATCCGCCGCATCAGCGAAGACAGTTTCAAGCATGACGTCA
>PHCM01000290.1 GCA_002842255.1 Betaproteobacteria bacterium HGW-Betaproteobacteria-2
ATGGTCCGACTTCAACCTTCGGCCAGCAGCGCCTGACCGACCCAGAGCTGGCCGACATGCGTTTCAACCTGCACCGCAAGCCATTGCGTGCCAAGGCAGGCATGAATGTCAGTCAGATGCACTACGCACGCAAAGGCATCATTACCCCCGAAATGGAATTCATCGCCATTCGCGAGAATCAGCGTCGCGAAAACATGAGCGAACTGCTGCAGACGCAGCATCCGGGACAGGATTTCGGTGCCAGCATCCCTAAAGTGATTACACCGGAATTCGTTCGTGACGAGGTTGCCCGCGGCCGCGCCATCATCCCTGCCAACATCAACCACCCGGAAATCGAGCCGATGATCATCGGCCGCAATTTCCTGGTGAAGATCAACGCCAACATCGGCAATTCCGCGCTGGGTTCCTCCATCTCCGAAGAAGTGGAAAAGATGGTCTGGGGAACCCGTTGGGGCGGCGACACCGTGATGGATCTTTCCACCGGCAAGAACATCCACGAGACCCGCGAGTGGATCATCCGCAATTCGCCAGTACCGATCGGCACCGTGCCGATCTATCAGGCGCTGGAAAAAGTGGACGGCAAGGCTGAAGACCTGACCTGGGAGATTTTCCGCGATACCTTGATCGAACAAGCCGAGCAGGGTGTGGACTACTTCACCATCCACGCCGGCGTACGTCTGGCTTATATCCCGATGACCGCCAAGCGCATGACCGGTATCGTTTCGCGCGGCGGTTCCATCATGGCCAAGTGGTGCCTAGCGCATCACAAGGAATCCTTCCTCTACGAGCATTTCGAGGACATCTGCGAGATCATGAAGCAGTACGACGTCAGCTTCAGCCTGGGCGACGGCCTGCGTCCGGGCTCGATTTACGACGCCAACGACGAAGCACAATTCGCCGAGTTGAAGACGCTGGGTGAACTGACCCAGATCGCCTGGAAGCATGACGTGCAGTGCATGATCGAAGGTCCGGGCCATGTGCCGATGCACATGATCAAGGAGAACATGGACCTGCAACTGGAACATTGCGGCGAAGCCCCGTTCTACACGCTTGGACCTTTGACCACCGACATCGCCCCTGGCTACGACCACATCACCTCCGGCATCGGCGCCGCCATGATCGGCTGGTACGGTTGCGCCATGCTGTGCTATGTGACGCCGAAGGAACACCTGGGGCTGCCGGACAAGGAAGACGTGCGCGTCGGCATCATCACCTACAAGATTGCCGCGCATGCCGCCGACTTGGCCAAAGGTCACCCCGGTGCGCAGATTCGCGACAATGCTTTATCCAAGGCGCGCTTTGAGTTCCGTTGGGAAGACCAGTTCAACCTCGGCCTCGATCCGGAAAAAGCCAAGGAATTCCACGACGAAACCCTGCCGCAGGAAGGTGCCAAGCAGGCGCATTTCTGTTCCATGTGCGGTCCGCATTTCTGCTCCATGAAGATCACGCAGGATGTGCGCGATTACGCAGACAAGCTGGGCGTCGATGAAAAAGAGGCGCTGGAAAAAGGTATGCAGGAAAAGGCCATCGAGTTCGTGAAGAAGGGTAGCGAGGTCTATCAGAAGGTCTGATTGCAGCGTTTGCTAACAGAGTCCGAGAGCAGAATCCGACAACAGAACCGGATGCCATAAAACAGCCAGCTTCACGCTGGCTGTTTTATTCCTGCCAGTCATGATGCCTGTCGTCATTAGCCAACATGAACTAATGACGGCCAACAATAGTTTGTTAGAATGACCCCTTATTGAAAGTTGATTTTGACCACACTCAAACTCCCATCCTCCAAATCCAAAGCCGGCAATTCGGCGCACAAGCCGGTGCGTCGTCCTGACGCTGCCAAGCGAGTGCGCACCAGCG
>PHCM01000020.1 GCA_002842255.1 Betaproteobacteria bacterium HGW-Betaproteobacteria-2
CGCTCCAAGGGGTTGAAGGTGATGGAGGGCGAGGTTTTGAAAAGCAACACCAGCATGCTGAAGCTGATGCAGCGACTGAATTTCAGCATAGAAGCCAGCCCGGACGATGACAGCGTCAAAAAAGTGCGCAAGGTGCTGTAACCATGCATACCGCTTACATCACCCATCCGGCTTGCCTGGGACACGACATGGGCGAGATCTTTCCCGAGGAAGCCGCCCGCATTCATGCGATTCACGATCAACTGATTGCCTCCGGTTTGCTGGATCTGTTGCTGCCTTTTGAGGCCGCGCCGGCGAGCAAGGAGCAGCTGATGCTGGTGCATGCGCCCGAGTACGTCGAGCGGGTGTTCGCGCTATCGCCCGAATCGGGTTTTGTCGAGCTGGACGGCGATACACGCATGAATCCGCACAGTCTGCAGGCGGCACTGCATGCAGCTGGCGCCGTTATCATGGCAGTCGATCTGGTGATGTCCGGTCAGGTGCAGAATGCGTTCTGCAATATCCGCCCGCCCGGCCATCATGCCGGCCGCGCCAGTGCTTCAGGCTTCTGCCTGTTCAATAATGTCGCGATTGGCGCCGCCCACGCCTTGCGGCATCATGGCTTGCAGCGGGTGGCCATCGCCGATTTCGATGTGCATCACGGCAACGGCACTGAAGAACTCTTTCATGATGATCCGCGCGTGATGCTGTGCTCCACTTTCCGCCATCCCTATTATCCGTATAGCGGCGCTGGCAGCAGCAATGATCACATCATCAACGTGTCGTTGGCGGCGGGTTGCAAGGGTGCTGAATTCCGTGCTGCTGTTAGTGAGCACTGGCTACCGGCACTGGAGTGCTTCCAGCCGCAATTCATTCTGATCTCTGCCGGCTTTGATGCGCACAGGGAGGATGACATGGGCGGACTGGCCTTGCAGGAGGCGGACTATTACTGGGTGACCGAAGCGCTGAAAGATGTGGCGAGCCGGCATGCCGGTGGCCGCATCGTTTCCGCACTGGAGGGCGGTTACGCACTGAGTGCGCTGGGGCGCAGTGTCATGACACATATCAAGAGTCTGGCCGATCTGTAAATCAGGGCGGCGCAGATAAAGCAATTTTCCTGCTTCAAGTCAGCTGAAAAGGCTTATCTGATTGATGCTGCAAGCCATTACGGTTATATTAGGGAAAAATGCCTTACTTTCTGTTTTTAAAAATAAATCAATAATTGTCGCGGGAAGACCCTCAGATGGCTGAACAAAATCCCACCCTGATCATCATCGATGATGATCCCCTGATTACAGATACCCTGCATTATGTACTGAGCAAGCATTTCGATGTCTATGTCGCAGAATCCCGAGCGCAAGCCAAAAGTCTCTTGAGGCAGCTGGAAGTGCCGCCGGCGCTGGCGCTGGTGGATCTCGGTTTGCCACCCGTGCCGCATAAACCGGATGAGGGCTTCAAGGTAATCGGCGAGTTGCTGGCGCATTCGCCGACCATGAAGATCCATGTGCTTTCCGGCCAGAATGAAGAGATCAACGTCAAGCACGCGATGGCGCTGGGCGCAGTCGACTTCATTCCCAAGCCCTGCGATGTGGATCGCCTGAAGGAGATTCTGCAGAATGCGTTGAAACTGCAGGAAGCGGAAAAAACCGAAGGCAGCAAGGAGCAGGAAAGCTGCGGGCTGCTGGGAGAAAGCCTGCCGATGCAGACACTGCGCACGCAGATCACCCAGTTCGCCGATGCGCCTTTTCCGGTGCTGATTGAGGGTGAATCCGGCAGCGGCAAGGAGCTGGTGGCGAACTGTCTTCACCGTTTGAGCAGCCGCGCACGTCAGCCCTATCTTTCTGTCAACTGTGCGGCCATTTCGCCGACGCTGGCGGAATCCATCCTGTTCGGTCACGGCAAAGGCGCTTTTACCGGCGCCCAGACCTCGCACACCGGCTATTTCGAGGATGCCGGTGAAGGCACGCTGTTCCTCGACGAGATCGGCGAGCTGCCGCTGGAGATGCAATCCAAGCTGTTGCGCGTGCTGGAGAACGGCGAATACCAGCGTATCGGCGAGACGCAGACGCGCAAGAGCAAAGCGCGCATCATCGCCGCTACCAACCGCGACTTGCGTGAAGAGGTGAGAAACAGCCATTTCCGCATCGATCTTTATCACCGGCTGAGTGTATTCACCGTGCGCGTGCCACCGTTACGCGACCTGGGTGATGACCGTTATGCGCTGTTGGATTATTACAGTGACTTCTATGCGCGGGAGACAGGCAGAAAACCTTTCAAATTCGATAACAGGGCCGGCCAGCGCTGGCTGGATTATCACTTCCCGGGCAATGTGCGTGAATTACGCAATATCATCATCCGCCTGATGGCGAAGTATGCCGGGCAGTCGGTAAGCGATGTGCAACTGGCGGCCGAGTTGGATCTGATGCAACTGACTTCGTCGAATGACGTGGCGTCACTGAATGACGAGGTTGCACTTTCCAATCAGGCCATGCGTCATTTGCAGACACAGGCCAATGTCAACCTGGATCAGGTGCTGAAAACCTGGGAAAAAGCCTATGTCGATGCCGCGCTGAAAATCACCCACGGCAATCTCAGCCAAGCTGCCAAGCTGCTCGGCATCAACCGCACCACCTTGTACAGCCGCATGCAGATGCAAGAGCAATAATGTATTACGCCCATTTCGGACTCAAGGAACCACCCTACAAGATCACGCCGAACACGGAATTCTTTTTCTCAGGCGGCAATCGCGGCGCCATTCTCGATGCGCTGACCTATGCCATCACCAGCGGAGAGGGCATCGTCAAGGTGGTGGGCGAAGTCGGTAGCGGCAAGACCATGCTCTGTCGCATGCTGCAAACCCTGTTGCCGGAAAAGGTGGAAAGCGTCTATCTGGCCAACCCCAGCGTGGCGCCGGAAGACGTGCTGCATGCCATCGCATTCGAATTGCAGCTGGAGCTGCCGCCCGATGCCGACCGCTTGCGTGTCATGCAGGTGCTGCATACCTATTTGCTCGACCGCTACGCCGAAGGCCGGCAGGTGGTGATCTTCGTCGAGGAAGCGCAGGGCATGCCGCTGGCGACGCTGGAGGAAATCCGCCTGCTGTCCAATCTGGAAACCCGGCATGACAAGTTGCTGCAGATCGTGCTTTTCGGCCAGCCGGAGCTGGACGAAAACCTCAACGAAACACAGATCCGCCAGCTGCGTGAACGCATCACGCACAGTTTCAACCTCGGTCCGCTGGTTGAGCAGGACGTGGCGGATTACCTGATTTTCCGTCTGCGTGCCGCCGGTTATTTCGGCCCGCACCTGTTCTCCAAATCCGCCATCCGCATGATCGCAAAATCATCCGAAGGTCTGGTCAGGCGCATTAATATTCTGGCTGACAAGGCTTTGCTGGCGGCGTTTTCCGAGAACGTCTATCAGGTTACGCCCAAGCATGTGAAAGCCGCCATCCGCGATAGCGAGTTCGGCGCGGAACAGCTTAACAAGGGTAGGGCGCAGAAGCTCTACATGATAGCGGCTGGTATCCTTGTTCTGGGTTTGGTGCTCGGATATCTGACGCATCTTTGGCAATCAAGGATAGCTGGGCAAGCGCCTGTCGCGTCTGTGGAGGAGGTGCAGGAATTATCACCGGTGTTAGCAGCAGAGGCTGTTGCGCAACTGGAGCCACAATCTACAGCAGGCTATGCCTCTGTAGAGGCGGTATCAGAAGAAAACACACCGCAAACTGCCGGAGTTTCTGCCGACATACTTGAACACAGGCTGAATGTCACCAGACAATGGCTGAATCAGCAACCAGCTTCCACTGTCAGCATTCAGCTGATGGGAAGTGCCAATGACGACCAGTTGCGTAGGCAGTTGGAATCGCTCGCTGGCCAACTGGAACTTGATAACCTCTATGTTTACCGCACGCAGGTCAACAATGCGCCTTTCCTGACAGTACTTTACGGTGGTTACGAGGATCGGCTGGCTGCGCAGGAGGCAATGCGGCAGTTGCCGGCAGGTTTGCGTTCCTATCGTCCGCAACTGCGAACGGTAGGTGGCATATTGCAGGAAACAAAGCAGCTTCAATAGCTTGGTGTTGCGGTTTAAAGCGGGTTATAGGGTAAACTAGTCATTGAGCTCAATGTAGATGGTGCGTGTGCGTATGAAAAGAACATGGTTAACATGGTTTGCGATTTCAATGTCACTGACTTTGGCCAGCTGTGCGCATCAGAGCAAGGTCGTGCCTTCAAGCGGCCATATTGATGGCGAGGCAGCACCTCAGGCCCGGCAGGGCGCTCAGGCAGCTTCCGGCGATATTCCAAGGCCGGTCAGAAGTGCCACCTATTTGCCACCCCCCACTCCTAAAGCCAAAGAACAGACCTACAGCGTGGTAGTCAACGAAGTACCAGTCAAGGAAATCCTCTTTGCGCTGGCGCGTGAAAGTAATCTCAACATCGATATCCATCCCGCCATTCAGGGCCGGGTGACGCTCAATGCGGTTGATCAGACCCTGCCGGCGATTCTGGAACGACTCTCCAAGCAGGTCGATCTTACCTACAAGGTTGAAAACAACGTATTGAGTATCACGCCTGATCATCCGGTGCTACGCACCTACAAGATTGATTATGTGAACATGTCACGCGACACCAAGGGGTTTATCGGTGCCGCAGCCGAGATTTCCAGTACCGGCCAGAGTGCGACGACAGGCTCAGGTGGTAGCAGCGTCACGACCAGCGCATCCGGCGGCGCCAACAACAGTTCGCGTACTTCCGTCACCAGCGAGTCACAGAACCGCTTCTGGGAAAATCTGGAAAAGAACGTCAAGGAACTGCTTGCGGAGACGGACAAGGAAGTCATTATCACGCGCGAAGGCAGTCCGCAGTCTGCTCAGGCTGCCACCGATAGCGTGACTGGCGCGTTGACTGCTGCAATCGCCCCAGCAAATACCACCACCACTACCCAGGACCGGGAGCAGGCGAGAGCAGAATATAAAACCCTGTTTGCGGCGACGGTGATTTCCAATCGCGAAGCGGGGGTGATTACGGTTCGTGGCACCAACAAGCAGCATGAAAAAGTACGGGAATTTATCGACAAGGTTATGAGCAGTGCCAAGCGCCAAGTGCTGATTGAGGCTACCATTGTCGAGGTGCAGCTGAACGATGGGTATCAGGCAGGCATAGACTGGAGTCGTCTGGGCAATGCAGGCGCCAGCAGCGGTTTCACGTTAAGTCAGAGATTGCAGCTGCCGGAAGGCTTCGCGCGCGGCGATTTACAGACGCGCGGCACAGGTACAGGCCTGATCGCCGGTTATTTCAACCCGGCCAGCTCACTGGGGAATATCGCAGCGTCCATCAGGCTGCTCAAGGAGTTTGGTGAGACCAAGGTGCTCTCCAGTCCCAAGCTGATGGTGCTGAATAATCAGACTGCAGTTCTGAAGGTGGTCGATAACCTGGTCTATTTCACTGTGCAGTCGCAGATATCGCAGTCGGCGTCGGGTGTGTCTGGTACGAATCTGCAATCAGTGACAACAACACCTAATACGGTGCCGGTCGGTATTGTCATGAGCGTGACGCCGCAAATCAATGACACCGGCAATGTGAATATCAATGTACGTCCGACCATTTCCAGTTTGATCCGCTATGTGCCAGACCCGAATCCGCAGCTGGATTTGGCTAAAGTCGATTATCAGGGTATTCCCGAAATTCAGGTACGGGAGATGGAGTCCTTGCTACAGATCAGTAGCGGCAATACTGCCGTGCTGGGCGGGCTCATGCAGGACGTGATCAAGAGCAATACCGACAAGGTGCCGGGGCTGTCTGATATCCCGGGTGTGGGCCGTGCTTTTACCGGCAGAAATGATTCGAACAGAAAAACCGAACTCGTCATCTTCCTGCGACCGACCGTGATTACCAATGCCAGTCTGGAAAGCGATGAGTTGCAGTCTTACAAGCAATATCTTCCAACGCTACAATTACAGCAAAGTCTCGATGAGTCTGCTTATTAAGGCACTGCACAAGGCAGAACAGGAAAAGACCTCCGAGGAACAAACCGGCGCCTCGGCGGGGGTTGCATCCCTGGAACTGGCACCTGTCGAACCTGACCTTGAAATGGAAGCCGGGTTTGCGGATAGTGCACCGGCTGCGCGACCGGCGCGAGCAGAATCCGGCAATGCAAAACAGAAAGCCGCCGGTGTCGTTTTTGCAGCCAAATCGGGCAATTCGAGCGACGCGACAAAAGTGCTGCTGTTGGGTGGAGTCGCCTTGCTGTTGCTGGCGGCAGCTGGCTTTTATTACTATCTCGAGTCGTTCAAACAGCCGGAGCTGGTGATGCCGGCGCGCGTGGTGGAAGTCACGTCAACGCCGGACTTGCCTGAAGCACCGCCAGCGGAAGAGATTGCAGAGGCTGAAATAATGGCTGCGGGTGAATTCGCGCAGGAGACGGTTGCGGAAGAAGTGAGTGCGACTACAGAATCTGCGCCGGTTGATCAGGGGTTTTCGCTGGCTGAAGCAGCAACGGCACCGGTCTCTCGGCCTGTGGCCAGTACCCCGCCGCCGGCTCCGCAACGTGAGGTCAAGGTGACGATCAATAATCCGCCGCCGGCGATCAACCCCAATCTGGTGGCGGCCTATCAGGCTTTTCAGGCGGGTGATGACGCTGCTGCACAGGCTGCCTATCGCCGGGTGTTGCAGGCCGATGTGCGCAATACGGATGCCTTGCTAGGCATGGCGGCAATCGCCATGCGCCAGGGTCGTGGTAATGATGCGATGGGCTGGTATGGCAAGGTGCTGGAGATAGAGCCAAGAAACAGTTTTGCGCAGTCGGCGATGGCGACTTTGCTCGGGCAGGCGGATCCGGTCAGCAGCGAATCACGTATCAGGAATCTGATCGCCCTGCAGCCGGAAGCGGCTCATCTGCATGCGGCGCTCGGCAGCCTGTATGCGGAACACAGTCAATGGTCGCAGGCGCAGCAGGCGTTCTTCGAGGCCCATCGACTGGATGCCGCCAATCCCGAACATGCGTTCAATCTGGCGATCAGTCTGGATCAGCTGGGTAAGACGGCGCTTGCCCTGCAGTATTACCGGCAGACATTGAGCTTGTTGGGGAACCGGAGCGTGGCAGCCATAGACCGCGCCGCACTGGAGTCGCGTATCGTGCAACTTCAGTAAAAAATGCGGTTAATGTCGTCATCGACCGCGAAAGATTAATAAAAAGACACACAGAGGATGGTTGGATAAACATGGCCGAGCAGCGACGCAAGCTACGCTTAGGCGAACTCATGGTGCAGCAGGGGCTGATCAGTCAGGACCAGTTGCGTATTGCGCTGATGGAGCAGGAGCAGAACAATATTCCGCTCGGCCGCCAGCTGGTGCGCCTCGGTTTTGTGACGGAAGCCATGGTGCGCGACCTGGTGGCGCACACCATCGGTCAGGAGAGTATCGACCTTTCCACCGTCATCGCCGATTCGGATGCACTGAAAATGGTGCCGGAAGAATTCGCGCGGCGTTATCACCTGCTGCCTATCGCCTATGAGGACAATATCAAGCTGCTGACAGTGGCGATGGCCGACATGTTCAATGTGGTGGCGCTGGACCAATTGCGTGCCATGCTGGGCGGTCAGATTCAGCTCAAGCCCGCGCTGGCTGCTGAAGCGCAGCTGGAAGAATATATCGATCAGTTCTACGGATATGAGCTGTCGGTAGACGGCATTCTGCGCGAGATCGAAACCGGCGAAATCGATTACCAGAGTTTGATTGCCGAAGGCGACCAGTACACGCAACCGGTGGTGCGTCTGGTAGGCGCCTTGTTGATGGACGCAGTCAAGCGCGGCGCATCGGATATCCACTTCGAGCCGGAATATGCCTTCCTGCGTATTCGCTATCGTATCGATGGCGTCCTGCAACAGATCCGCAGCCTGCACAAAACCTACTGGCCCGGCATTGCCGTGCGCCTCAAGGTCATCAGCGGTATGGATATCGCCGAGACGCGTTCACCGCAGGATGGTCGCCTGAACATCAATCTCGGCGGCCGCCCCATCGATTTCCGTGTCGCCAGTCATCCGACCATTCATGGCGAGAACATCGTTCTGCGTGTGCTGGATCGCGAAAAATCCATCATCCCGATGGATAGAATGGGTTTGCGCGACGAGACGCTGGAAGAACTGAAGCTGATGATGACGCGACCGGAAGGCATCGTCATCGTCACCGGTCCGACCGGTAGCGGCAAGACCACCACGCTTTATTCACTGCTTTCACATCTCAACACCGAAAGCGTCAACATCATGACGCTGGAAGACCCCGTGGAATATCCGGTCACCATGATGCGCCAGACCTCGGTGGCGGAAGTGAACAAGGTGGATTTTGCCAACGGCATCCGTTCCATCATGCGGCAAGACCCGGACATCATCCTGGTCGGTGAAATCCGCGATGAAGATACTGCCACCATGGCGTTCCGCGCCGCCATGACCGGTCACCAGGTGTTCAGCACACTGCATACCAACTCGGCCCTCGGCACTTTCCCGCGCCTGCTCGATATCGGCGTTTCGCCGGATATCATGGCCGGCAATATCATCGGTGTCGTCGCCCAGCGGCTGGTCCGTGTGCTCTGCCCGCATTGCAAGGAAGCCTACAGCCCGGAAGCGGACGAACGCCGCTTACTCGGCCTGGCACCGAAGGCCGTTGCTCAGGTTTACCGTCAGGTCGGTTGCAAGCGCTGCAACTACACCGGTTATCGCGGACGGATGGCGATCATCGAATTGCTGCGCATCGACAACGATATCGATGCGCTGGTAGCGCGCCGTTCGCCGCTGGATGAAATCCGTGCGGTGGCGATGGAGAAGGGATTTGTGACACTGGCGGAAGACGGTGTGCGCCGCATTCTTGAGGGATATACCAGTTTTACTGAAGTGACACGTGTGATCGATTTGACCAGCTTGATCAGGCATTAAGTCTTGCCAACCTATAACTACAAAGCGGTGGATCAGACAGGCCGTTCGGCACAGGGCGAGATCGACGCGTTGAACGAGATCGATCTGGAACTGCGACTGGAAAAGATCGGGCTGGACCTGATCACTTTCCGACAGATCCAGAAGACGGCCTCGCTGTTCAGCCGCAAGACGGTCAGCCATAAAGACCTGATGATGTTCTGTTTTCAGCTGGAACAGTTGACCAGTTCCGGTGTGCCTTTGCTGGACGGTCTGGTCGACCTGCGCGACAGCACATCGAACCCGCATTTCCAGAAGGTGATCGGCGGTCTGGTTTCCGAGGTCGAGGGCGGCAGGATGCTGTCGCAGGCCATGGCGGAATATCCCAATGTCTTCAGCCATGTTTTTGTCAGCCTGGTGCAGGCCGGCGAACAGACAGGTCGTCTGCCTGAAGTGTTCGACAATCTGGCGGCCACGCTCAAATGGCAGGATGAACTGGTGTCGCAGACCAAACGTCTGCTGGCATATCCCAGTTTCGTGCTGGTGGTGGTGCTGGGGGCGGTGGCGTTCCTGATGAGTTATCTGGTGCCGCAGATGGTGTCGTTTCTGCAGAACATGGGGCAGGAGCTGCCACTGGAGACGCGTGTGCTGATCTTCATGTCGAACGCCTTCGTCAGTTACTGGTGGATCATTGTTTCCGTACCTTTCCTGCTTGCTGTCGTGATTGCGATCATGGTACGCAGAAGCGCGGAGGCGCGTTACAAGTTCGATTATGTAAAGCTGCATATTCCAGTGGTGGGGGATATTCTGCAAAAGATCATACTCGCCCGTTTTGCGCGTTATTTTGCGCTGATGTACCAGACCGGCATCCCGATTCTGGATGCCATCAAGACCTGCGAGGAGATCGTCGCCAACCGTGTGGTGGCGGATGCATTGAGCCGCGCGCAGCAACAGATCAACGCCGGCGACAGCATGAGCGAAAGCTTTCGCAACGCGGGTCTGTTCCCGCCGCTGGTCGTACGCATGATCCGCGTGGGCGAGGGCACCGGCGGTCTGGATAAATCGCTGCTCAAGATCAGTTACTTTTATGACCGGGATGTCAACGAGTCGATCGAGAAGATGATGAAATTGATCGAACCGACACTGACGGTACTGCTCGGCGGCATACTGGCGTTTATCATGTTCTCGGTGCTGGGTCCGGTGTACGATTCATTCGGCAAGTTAAATATCTAGGCGTTAGTTAAATAGGCATAGTTAATACGGCATGTTTTCAAAAATCGTCCTCTGCGCAACAAACAACAGGCTGCTCGCCGGTAAATGGCAATACGGCAAATTGTTGTCGCATCAGGTGTTCAGGAATGACCCGCAAGGGCATGAGGACTTTGGCCGCTATCTGCAAAAGCATGAAGGTACCAAGGTTTACCTGCTGGTCGATGTGGTGGAGGAAGATTATCGCCTTGAGACCCTGCCGCACACGATGGGCAATGCCCGCCGCGAGTTGATCAATCGCAAGCTGAGTCAGATCTACCGCAGCACGCCTTACCGTACGGCGCATTTCATCAACCGCGAGCCGCTGAAGCGCAAGGATGACCGTTTCCTGTTTGCCGCGCTGACTTATGGCGAACTGCTGCAGCCCTGGATCGAACGCCTGCAGGCACAGCAGATGCCGCTGGTCGGCATTTATCTGCTGTCCATGGTCAGCCAGCATTTCGTGCGCCGCCTCAAGATCAGCGATCCGGATATTTTGCTGACCGAGCGATTGTCCTGTGGACTCCGTCAAACCTATTTGCACAATGGCCGCCTGCGTATCAGCCGACTGGTGCCATTCACCGAAGAAGCGAAGAGTTCGATCGAATTCTTCTATGTGACAGAGACTGAGAAGGCCAGACTTTATCTGGATAGCCAGCGCTTCATCAACCGGGCGACACAACTCACCCTACTGATTCCATCCCATCAGAATAATAGCGAGACGCTGTGCCGCGATGTCGGACACGAAAGCGGCCTTGAATGCAAAATCATAGATCTGGTCAAGCTGGCACAAGGCTACAAGCTGGATCCGGTGCTGCTGCGCGACAATCCGGAATTGCTGCACATGCAACTGGTCGCCAGCGGTACCGTGCCGGACAATCTGGCACCCATCGCACTGGGCAAGCATCATCAGCTCAACGTCATCCGTCAGTCGATCAATGCGGCATCGGCCATTGTTTTGCTGCTTGGTTTGGCGGCATCGGCGGTTTTCTTCAAGCACGGTTACGACAACCGGACACATACCGAGCAGGCGGCACTGGCAACCGTACACCAGCAGCAACTGTATGAAGAAGTCGCCAAGGACTTCCCGGCTACACCAATCCCCGCAGCTGATCTGCAGACTGTGGCGGAGCTGGAAACGGCCATCATGCAGAATGCCAGCCTGCCGCAACGGGCGATGCAGGTGATCAGCAAGGCCGTTAATGCTTCGCCAGAGATCGACATCAACCGGCTGGCCTGGACGCTGAGCAATGATGCCGACCCCAAGGATGGCGACCGCAGTGGCGGGCCGGTGGCGATCAATACGGCCAGTCCGGTCGCTTCTGCTTTCGTGCCTGACCCCAATTATCTCTATGAGGTCGCCTTTGTAAACGGCGAGATCCGTCGCTTCAGCGGCGATTACCGCGCCGCGCTGGAGAGCGTCAATCGCCTGATGGAAAGGCTCAAGGCAGATGCATCCGTAGCGCAGGTCGATGTGCTGCAGGCGCCGGTCAATGTCAGCTCCTATTCCAACCTGCAGGGTAGTACCACCGATGAACGCACGGCGCAGGTGACACCGGCATTGTTCAAGCTGCGCGTGATCTTCAAGCGTGAGGAGCCGGCCACATGAAACTGACTCCGCAAGAATGGCGCATTCTGCAGATTCCGCTCGCTGTGCTGGTGCTGGTCGTGGTCTGCATGGCGGCGCTGGTGTATTTCGCCCATCAGCAGAAAACCGCTACCGAGGCCGTATTGCAGTCGCAGGAGATGCAGCTTAACCAGGCCAGACAGCGCTATCAGTCTTCCGGCCAGGAGAAGGAAACCATCGTGCGTTATCTGCCGGTTTACCGGCGTCTGATCAGTGAGGGCTTTATCGGCGAGGAAAGACGTATCGAATGGGTCGATAACCTGCGTACCATCCATCAGGAAAACAAACTGTTCGGCATCAACTACAGCATCGGCGTGCAGGAAGCCTACAAGCCTGCATTCAATCTGAATCCAGGGCCGATGTCTCTGCATCGCTCAATCATGAAGCTGGAACTTGCCATGCTGCATGAAGGCGACCTGCTACTGCTGGCCGACGAACTGCGGGCACGCAAAATCACACCATTCATCCTGCGTCAGTGTGAAATCACCAGAAGACCCGGCGTCAGCTTCGACAAATTCTCACCCAATCTGCAGGCCGATTGTGAACTGGATTGGCTGACCGTGCGTGAACCGGCCGTACTGGGGGCGCAGCCATGAAGCTGAAACTTGTTATTCTGCTGGCTATTACTGTGCAGTTGCTCAGTATCAACAGCATCAGTGCTGCTCCGCTGGAAGGGCGATTGTTCACTACCCCGTTAGAACGCGCACGCCTCGACCAGTTAAGGCTCACCAGCAAACCGCCAAGCAAGCAGGAGCTGCTTGAAGAAGAAACGGCGGATGTTGTTGTTCCAGTCGCCCCGCGCAGTGTTTCGGTGCAGGGCTACATCACCCGCAGCGACGGTAAAAAAGGCACGGTCTGGATCAACGACACACCCGTGCAGGAAAACGATGAAGCCGGTGATGTACGTGTCAGAAAATTGCCGCAGAATGGCAACCAGGTGCAGATCAGCATCCCCTCCATCGGCCGCGATCTTAACCTCAAGGCCGGGCAGGTCTATGTGCCGGAGACGGATAGTATTTCCGAAGACAAGGCGAGGATGACCGACAGGCCGCAGGAGGAAGTTGAGGATGTCGGAACCATCGGAGCAAGTCCGAATGCAAGGCAATAAATTTCACTATATTGCATCTAGTCAGAATCAGCGCA
>PHCM01000291.1 GCA_002842255.1 Betaproteobacteria bacterium HGW-Betaproteobacteria-2
ATTATTCACGTCAGCGGAATTCGCATGATGCGGTTGCGGTTGGCGTCGAGATGATTGGTGACAGCCCTGTCATGCAGCGTGTCCGCAAACAGATTGAACGCGTCGCGCAACTGGCTTCCATTGAAACTGCCGTACCGCCGCCTACCGTGCTGATAAATGGCGAGACCGGGACCGGCAAGGACGTGGCGGCCAGGTTGCTGCATTTGTCCTGTATGATCAAGGACAGGCCGTTTGTCCATGTCGATTGTGCCTCGTTGCCGGCTGAATTGATCGAAAGCGAATTGTTCGGGCATGAACGTGGTGCGTTTACCAGCGCCCAATCCTCACGTTGTGGTTTGATCGAGGCCGCGGAAGACGGCACACTTTTTCTGGACGAGATCGGCGAAATGCCGCTGAGCCTGCAGGCCAAGCTGTTGAATGTGCTTGAGCGCCGCATGGTGCGCCGGGTTGGCTCCACCAAGGAAAGACCGGTAGCTGCACGCTTCATTGCCGCAACCAACCGTGACCTGCAGCAAATGGTGCTGGAAGGTCGATTCCGTTCGGATCTCTATTATCGATTGAATGTGTTGAATATTGTCATGCCGGCGTTGCGCGAACGCGGCGATGACATTCTGTTACTGGCGCGTCATTTTGCCAGTCAGACCGAGCGTCGTTACGGTTTGCAGCCCAGACGTTTCTCCGATGAGGCCATTGAAGTTATCGGCCGCTATCCGTGGCCCGGTAACGTGCGAGAGCTCAAGCATCAGATAAGCCGGGCTGTTCTGCTCAGTCGTGATGATGTGATCAGTGGACAGGACCTTGCGATTGCCATAGAGCCTGCCGCAGCCAAAATCAGTTTCAACAGCAATGCTTCAAGCGTCACATTGGATGTGGCTGAAAAAATCCTCATCGAGAATGCGCTGGCTCAGGCCAATAACAACGTTTCTGAAGCAGCCCGCCTGCTGGGTATTACGCGCATGGCCATCCGCTACAGGATGGACAAACATGGCATCAAGGGCGATTAAATCCCTACGTTGACAGACGCCAGTCACTCCCCTGCATGATAAAATCCTCCTGAATTCAATCAGGAGTCAGGCATGAAAATCGGAACCCCTTTGAGCCCCAATGCTACACGCGTGATGTTGTTGGGCAGTGGTGAGCTGGGCAAGGAAGTCATCATCGCCTTGCAGCGGTTCGGGGTCGAAGTGATTGCGGTCGATCGTTATGCCAATGCACCGGGACATCGGGTGGCACACAGGGCCCATGTGATCGACATGACCGATGATGCGGCCTTGCGTGCTCTGATTGCTCAGGAAAAGCCCCACCTGATTGTGCCTGAAATCGAGGCATTGAATACCGCCACACTTGCGGATATCGAAGCGCAAGGAGTCGCGCATGTCATTCCCACCGTCAAGGCTGTGCAACTCACCATGAACCGCGAAGGCATTCGCCGTCTGGCAGCGGAAGAGTTGGGCTTGCCAACCTCGCCCTACGCTTTTGCCAACAGTTTGCAGGCCCTGCAGCAGGCCATTGATGGCGGTATCGGCTATCCCTGCTTTATCAAACCCACCATGTCTTCGTCCGGCAAAGGCCAGTCACGCATCACCGATGTCTCGGAAGTCGCCGCCGCCTGGGATTATGCTGCGACCGGCGGGCGTGTGAATCAGGGCGTGGTCATTGTCGAAGGGCAGATTGATTTCGATTACGAGATCACTTTGCTGACGGTACGTGCAAAGAATGCAGAAGGGCAGGTCGCGACGTATTTTTGCGAACCCATTGGTCATCTGCAGCAGAAGGGTGACTATGTGGAGAGCTGGCAGCCGCAAGCCATGAATAATGTCGCTCTGCAGCGGGCACAAGGAATAGCGAAGGCC
>PHCM01000292.1 GCA_002842255.1 Betaproteobacteria bacterium HGW-Betaproteobacteria-2
GGTGGCGGAAGCGGTGAGATTCGAACTCACGAAGGGCGTAAACCCTTGGCAGTTTTCAAGACTGCTGCCTTCAACCACTCGGCCACGCTTCCAATTTGAACTACTGACTGCACTGCCATTGGCAGTTTTGGCTTCGGCTAACGTTCGCTCTGCTCACATTACCCTCCACCGCAACAACACTGCAAAGCAGTGTTGTTGTCAAGACTGCTGCCTTTCGCGCTGATGTTGCAGATTCATCTGCTTACATCAGCGGCGATGACCCTTGCGGTCACAACCACTCGGCCACGCTTCCATCATTTACTGCATTGACACAATCAGTTAGCTTGCGAACCGATTGCTTTTTCGTTGGCACTAAAGCACTGAGCTCAAGACTCAAGCCCCAAACGAAGCGCGCATTTTACCAGAACAATTTTCAGTCGTCTTGTAATTCCTGCCCGGGAAACAAAACATCGGTATAGCCGAAATTGGCCAGGTTGGTAATGCGCATGGGATAGAGTATGCCATCCAGATGGTCGCACTCATGTTGCACCACCCGCGCATGAAAGCCGCTGACCAGCCGGTCTATGGGTTTGCCGTACTGGTCAAAGCCGGTGTAATGCAGGCGCTGGTATCTGGGTACGATACCGCGCATGCCGGGCACGGACAGGCAGCCTTCCCAACCGTCTTCCATGGCTTCTCCGACAGGATTCAATACCGGGTTGATCAGCACGGTATAAGGCACTTGCTCGGCATCCGGATATCGCGGATTGGCGCCGACGCCGAAAATGACGACGCGCAGGCTGACGCCGATCTGCGGGGCGGCGATACCGGCACCGTCCATGTGCGCCATGGTGTCCTGCATGTCCTGGATCAGGGCATGCAATTCCGCTGTGTCGAATGCTTCAACCGGCGCGGCCTTCTGTAGCAGCACCGGGTCACCCATGCGTAGTACGGTTCTAACTGTCATGGAGGATCACCGCCTTTTCCAGCAAGTGCCGGATGCGCAGCATGGTGCCTGTCAGTGTCACGCCGATTTCATCGTAATTGATGCCATGCTTGCTTTCGCCGCGGCCCGCAGCATGATTGGCCACCGGGCAAATAGCCGCATATTCGATTTCCAGCTCACGTGCCAGAGCGGCTTCCGGCATGCCAGTCATGCCGATCATCGTGGCGCCATCTCGCTCCAGCCGGTTGACCTCTGCAGCAGTCTCCAGACGCGGGCCTTGCACTGCGGCATAGACGCCGCCTACTTTCAGTTGTTCATTAGCCTGATTGGCGGCCTTGATAATGACTGCGCGCATCCTGGGACTGTATGGCTCGGTAAAGTCGATATGCCGCACCGGCATGTCGACACTATCGAAATAGGTCTGTTTGCGGCCATGGGTGTAGTCGATCAGCTGTTCTGGCAAGGCGATGTCACCCGGATTCAGTTCGGGATCGATCGACCCGACAGTTGCCACTGCGAGTATGCATTTCACACCTTCGCTATGCAGTGCCCAGATGTTGGCGCGGTAATTGATGGCATGCGGCGGGATGGTGTGACCGCCGCCGTGACGTGCCAGAAAGACCACTTGATGTCCGCCCAGCTCACCGAATAGCATGGGGGCCGAAGGTTCGCCATAGGGCGTACGGATGATCTGACGTCGAATGACATTAAGGTTGGCCAGTTGAGTGAGGCCGGTGCCGCCAATAATTCCGAGCATGAAAATTCCTCTGCGATTCGCCACTGCTAATTAACTCGGAGATTGTAACGTAAACTCAGTCAAACGCCTTCATTCGTGCGGGTCGGAAGGTCTGATTTGTGGCATACTTAAGCCCGATATGAGCACCCAACATTCACAGGCGCTGGCCCTCGCCCAGACCCACTACGAA
>PHCM01000293.1 GCA_002842255.1 Betaproteobacteria bacterium HGW-Betaproteobacteria-2
CTTCCACCACCCAGTCGATCGCCATGTCCGGATGATGGGCGCGGATGTCGTTGATGACCGGCAGGTTGTGAATGACGTCACCCAGAGAGGTGGTCTTGACGATGAGCAATCGAGGCATAGGCGGCATTTTCGCATACAATGAGGCCTTTATTGAGCGAGATGGTCGATTGAAGTTTGCATTCCTGATTTTCAAGTATTTTCCCTTCGGCGGCATGCAGCGCGACATGCTGCGCATCGCCCGGGAAGTCACCAGCAGAGGCCATCAGGTCGAGATCTTCACGATCTCGTGGAATGGTGACCTGCCGGAGAGTGAGATCAACGTGCACGTCATGCCGGCAGCAGGCATTTTCAATTACACCAAATACCGGCGCTTTATCGCCCAGGCGCATCAGCATATCGCGCAGGATGCCGCAGACGGCAAAGCTTTCGATCTTGTTGTCGGCTTCAATCGCATGGCGGGCCTGGATGTCTATTTCGCGGCCGATCCCTGCTTCATCGAGCGGGCGCATGCGCAGCGAAGCTGGCTCTATCGGCTGACGCCGCGTTACCGCTGGTTCGCGCAATGTGAGGAAGCCATTTTCCAGCCGCAGGCCGCGACTCATATCCTGCTGCTATCCGATATTGAAAAAGGCCATTTCCAGAAGTGGTATCAGACGCAGGATGCCCGTTTCCATTTCATTCCGCCGTTCCTGTCTGCGGAACGCTTTGTAGCCAAGGATAAAACGGCAATGCGCCGGCATCTGAGGCAGACTTTCGGGTTTGGTGACGAGGATTTCGTCTATCTGTTGGTCGGTTCCGGGTTTTCCATGAAGGGTCTGGATCGGGCGATTCATGCCATGGCCAGCCTGCCGCAGGATAAGCTGGCGACCACCCGCTTGGTGGCCGTTGGCCAGGACAACCCCAAGCCTTTCATGCAAATGGCGAAGAAGCTCGGAGTTGAGTGTCAGGTGACTATTTCCAAAGGCCGGCCGGATATTCCGGACCTGATGCAGGGTGCGGACGTCTATGTGCATCCTGCCTATCGGGAGAATACCGGCCTGGTGATACTGGAAGCGCTGGCCAGCGGTTTGCCGACACTGGTGACAGCGACTTGCGGCTACGCTTTTCATGTGGCCGAGGCGCAGGCAGGGCTGGTCGCGAGCAGTCCTTTTGACCAAGACGAATTTAACCGGCTTTTCCTGCAGATGATGCAGAGCGCGGAGCGTGAGCAATGGAGCCGCAATGGCTTGGCACATGCACGTCAAGTCATGGCGGCGAATGACGGCAGTGCGGAAGCCCGGGTGCTGATTGAAGTCGCCGAAAATAAACGCGGAGCCGGCCGCTGATGTGGGCTCGTGAGCACATGGAGGCGCCGCACTGGCTGCATCAGTTCTTCGTCGATCAGGATCCGTTCGACAGCGTCATGCAACTGCATGGCGAGGTGTTTCGCGATGTGCCCGGCCGCAAGACCATACGCGTGCGCATCGGCGGCAAGTTCTATTTTGTCAAACAGCATTTCGGTGTCGGCTGGCGCGAGATATTCAAGAACCTGCTGAGTGCCAAATGGCCCGTACTGACGGCGGAAACCGAATGGCAGGCTATCCGCAAACTGGGTGAAATCGGTATCCCTACCACGCCAGCGGTGGCCTATGGGGTGCGCGGGTTGAATCCCGCGACCCTGCAATCCTTTCTGATGACCGAGGATCTGGGCGATATTGTTTCACTGGAGACCTTGTGTGCCGACTGGAAAAGCAATCCGCCGGAACCGGCATTCAAGCGCAAGCTGCTGATCGAGGTTGCGGAACTGGCGCGCAAGCTGCACGACGGCGGCATGAATCACCGGGATTTTTATATCTGCCATAT
>PHCM01000294.1 GCA_002842255.1 Betaproteobacteria bacterium HGW-Betaproteobacteria-2
GTTGTGAAAATGCGAAAAGCATTTTTCGCACACTTTCTGTGCACGATTATACCCAATGTAAGTAAGTTGTAAATATTCTGTAACTGAAATGTAAATACGGGGGCTTGCTTGAAAATCCGGGATTCAGCCCTCATATGGTTTCAGGTAGATTGTTTTGAAACCAGGAGAACCAATAATGACCGAAAAAACCATGAATAAAGAAACGCTTGGCTTCCAGGCTTAAGTGAAGCAATTGCTGCACCTGATGATTCACTCGCTTTATAGCAACAAGGAAATAGTCCTGCGCGAGTTGATCTCGAATGCTTCGGATGCCGCAGACAAGTTGCGTTTTGAGGCGTTGGCCAATAACAGTCTGTATGAAGGCGGCAGCGAGTTGAAGATTCGTGTCAGCTTCGACAAGGCTGCACGTACCGTGACCATTTCGGATAACGGGATCGGTATGAGCCGTCAGGAAGTGATCGACAATATCGGTACCATCGCCAAATCCGGTACCCGCGAATTTTTCAATGCCTTGAGCGGTGATCAGGTCAAGGATGCGAACCTGATCGGTCAGTTCGGCGTGGGTTTTTATTCCTCATTCATCATCGCTGACAAGGTCACGCTGGTCACCCGTCGTGCCGGCAGCAATGAAGCCGTGCAGTGGGAATCTGCCGGCGAGGGCGATTACACGCTGTCGGCTGCTGACAAGGCGATACGAGGCACCGATATCATCCTGCATCTGCGTGATGGCGAAGATGAATTCCTCAATGACTGGAAACTGAAGACCATCATTCGCAAGTATTCCGACCACATCACGCTGCCTATCGTCATGAAGAAGTCCGAATGGAAGGACGGCGAGCAGGTGCCGACCGACGAGGATGAAGTGGTGAACAAGGCCTCGGCACTGTGGGCGCGCAGCAAGAATGAGATCACGGATGAGGATTACAAGGAATTCTACAAGCACGTCTCGCACGACTTCGAGGACCCGCTGGCCTGGAGCCACAATCGTGTGGAGGGCAAACAGGAATACATCTCGCTGCTCTATATCCCGACCAAGGCGCCGTTCGATCTTTATGATCGCGAGCACCGTCACGGTATCAAACTGTATGTGAAGCGTGTCTTCATCATGGAGGATGCCGAGAAGCTGATGCCGCAATACCTGCGTTTCGTCCGCGGCGTTATCGACAGCGCCGACCTGTCCTTGAATGTCTCGCGTGAGATCCTGCAGCACAGCAAGGATATCGATGCCATCAAGGCGGGCTCGGTGAAGAAGGTGCTGGGCCTGCTGGAAGATCTGGCAGAAAACCAGCCGGAGCAGTACGGCAAGTTCTGGAACGAGTTCGGTCGCGTGCTGAAAGAAGGTCCGGGCGAAGACTTCAGCAACAAGGACAAGATTGCCGGGCTGCTACGCTTTGCCTCCTCACACCTCGACAGCGAGGAGCAGGTAGTCTCGCTGAAGACCTATATCGAGCGCATGAAAGAAGGCCAGGACAAGATCTACTACATTACCGCCGACAGCTTCGCTGCGGCGAAACACAGCCCGCATCTGGAGATTTTCCGCAAGAAGGGCATCGAGGTGCTGCTTCTGTCTGACCGCGTCGATGAATGGCTGCTGGGTAGCCTTACCGAGTTCGACGGCAAGCCATTGCAGTCCGTCGCCAAGGGCGATCTGGATCTGGGCAAGCTGGAAGACGAGGCCGAGAAGGAGCAGCAGAAGAAGGTCGAGGACGAGTACAAGTCACTGGTTGAGAAGATTCAGACGACGCTGGGCGACAGGGTGAAGGAGGTGCGCGTGACACATCGCCTGACCGATTCACCGGCATGTCTGGTGGCGGG
>PHCM01000021.1 GCA_002842255.1 Betaproteobacteria bacterium HGW-Betaproteobacteria-2
CCCTTGTAGGCCGGTCCGAACAGCATGTCGAACTGGATGCCGGATTTGAGAATGGCGGCGGCATAGAACTCGCCGAGTTTCATCAGGCTTTCGCCGTCGTTGAACAGGCCGGCATTAAAGAAATAAGGACTCAGGCGACCGGCTTTAGTCTTGAATTCGCCGAAGCGCAAGACCTGTTTGTCGATGGCAAAACGGATAAAATCCTGGGTGGTGTCAGTCATTGTGGGTAAGAATCAATAAAAAAAGGAAATGGGCATGATGCGAATTATATCTGTAAACCTCAACGGCATACGGTCGGCCAGGACCAAGGGGTTTTATGACTGGCTGGCAAAGCAGGATGCTGACGTCGTCTGCATGCAGGAAATCAAGGCGCAAGCGACCGACATGACGCGCGAGATGCTGCAGCCGGACGGGTTTTACGGGTATTTTCATTATGCCGAGAAAAAAGGCTACAGTGGCGTCGGCATCTACAGCAAAAAGCAGCCGGATGCCATCATCGAAGGCCTGGGTATCGCCGACATTGATAGTGAAGGCCGCTATATCGAGGCCAGGTTCGGCAACCTGTCCGTGGTCTCGCTTTACCTGCCTTCCGGTTCCAGCGGCGAGGAGCGTCAGGCTTTCAAATTCAGTGTCATGGAACGCTTCATGCCTTATCTGGAGTCACTGAGAGCTTCTGGTCGCGACGTCATCGTCTGCGGCGACTGGAACATTGCCCACCAGGAAATCGATTTGAAAAACTGGAAAGGTAACCGCAAGAACTCGGGTTTCCTGCCGGAAGAACGCGTATGGATGAGTGACCTGTTCGGCCGTGTCGGTTGGGTGGACGTTTATCGCAAGCTGCATCCGGATGCGACGGATGCCTGTTATACGTGGTGGAGTAACCGCGGTCAGGCCTGGGCGAAGAATGTCGGCTGGCGTATCGATTATCAGATCGCTACGCCCGGCATTGCGGCGCAGGCAATCTGCACTTCTATCTACAAGGATGAACGTTTCAGCGATCATGCGCCCCTGCTGATCGACTACGACGCGAGTATTTGAGCGGGTCCACAGGCCGGTTTGCGGTCAGGCCAGCATGCGGCCGATTTCGCGTTCGTATTCGGGGAAATAGCGGGCAATCACCGAGAGTTCGAAACTGCGCAGAATGCTGCTGTTGGATTCGCGTTCGAGCAGGAATTCGAAGGATTTTCTTACCAGCATTTCCGTTGTGGCGTTGCTGCTCAGCAATTTTGCGGCATATTCCGGACGCACGGTGACGATATGGGTGGTGCGGTGCTTGCCGTCAACATGGACTTCAAAACTCTGGGCATCCAAGGCTTTGATATCAATAGTCTGCATGCGGGGAGTCCGATGGGTACGATGTGCGTAAATCTAACCCAGTTGCATCAAATTGACCACCGTTTTCATCGCGCGCCGATGCCGGTGATGTGATTTTAACTATTTGAAATTCGCAGTCATCCCTTAAACTGTCATCATCTTGCCGGCAAGTGACGAGTCCTCGCTTATAATTCAGGCGATTTTGTCACTTTCACGTTCCACAATTTTAAGAACAACTTGATGAATGCCTATCTGGAAATATTTCGTAGTCGCCGTGTCGCCGTGGTCTGCCTGCTTGGTTTCTCTTCCGGTTTGCCGCTGGCGCTGACCACCGGTACCTTGCAGGCGTGGATGACGGTTTCCGGGGTCGATCTGGCAACGATCGGCATCTTTACGCTGGTCGGCATACCCTATACCTGGAAATTCCTCTGGGCACCGTTCATGGATCGCTATGTGCCGCCTTTCCTCGGCCGCCGTCGTGGCTGGATCGCTGCCATGCAGATGCTATTGGGCGTGGGCATCGCCATCATGGGCGCGCTTGACCCGGTCACCATGCCTTGGGCGCTGGCGGCATTGGCGCTGATGGTGGCGTTCATCTCGGCTTCGCAGGACGTGGTGTTCGATGCTTATCGGGCCGATGTGCTGCGGCCCGCTGAGCGTGGCATCGGCGCCGCCGTATCGGTGCTGGGTTACCGGCTGGCGATGCTGGTGTCGGGTGCGCTGGCATTGATTCTTTCCGATCAGATCGGCTGGCAGAACACCTACTGGCTGATGGCTGCGCTGATGATCGCGGCGATCGGCGCCACGTTGTTCGGGCCGGAGCCGGAGGTGAAAGTGACGCCGCCGAAAACGTTGACCGAGGCGGTGATCGAACCGTTGCGCGAGTTCTTTGCCCGGCATGGTGCCTGGGGTCTGTTGCTGCTCATCGTGCTGTACAAGCTGGGCGACGCCTTTGCCGGCTCGCTGACGACGGCATTTCTGATTCGCGGTGTTGATTTCACGCCGACCGAAGTCGGCGCCATCAATAAAGGCATGGGGCTGGCTGCCACCCTGGTTGGCGTGGTCTTCGGCGGTATATTGATGGCGCGGCTTGGTTTGTTCAGGTCGCTGCTGGCGTTTGGTATCCTGCAGGCGATTTCCAACCTGACCTTCATGTGGCTGGCGGCCATCGGCAAGGATTACGCGGTCATGGTGCTCGCAGTCGGTTTCGAGAATCTTGCCGGCGGCATGGGCACTGCGGCGTTTGTCGCGTTGCTGATGGGCATGTGCGACAAGCGCTTCACTGCCAGCCAGTTCGCGCTGCTGTCTGCATTGGCCGCAGTTGGCCGGGTCTATGTCGGGCCGGCTTCCGGCTATATGGTCGAGTCCATAGGCTGGACCACGTTCTTCGGCTTTACTTTTCTGATTGCCTTGCCGGGTTTGCTGTTGCTGTTCGCTATGCGACGCAGCATAGAGGCCATGGGCCGTGCTTGAGTTTTCCCTGACGGCCGCATTTCTGGTCGGGCTGCTGGGTGGCGGGCACTGCGTCGGCATGTGCGGCGGCATTGTTGGTGCTGTTACCATGACCTTGCCCGGTAGCAAACCCAAGCTTCCGTTCGTGCTTGCCTATAACCTTGGCCGCATCGGCAGTTATACGCTGGCGGGCATCATCGCCGGTGCCGTCGGCGCCTCCAGTTTCTTTCTCGAACATGTGCTGCCGGTCGAAAAGGTCTTGTATGCATTGGCCAGTATGATGCTGGTGCTGCTTGGGCTGTATCTGGCCGGTATCTGGCGGGTGCTGACGCGGCTGGAGGCGCTCGGCGGAAGGCTATGGCAGCATTTGCAGCCGTATTCAAAGCGTCTGCTGCCGGTCAGAACACTGCCGCAATCGCTTTTGCTCGGTGTGCTCTGGGGCTGGTTGCCCTGTGGTCTGGTCTACAGTGTGTTGGTGGCGGCGGTCGCCAGCGGCAGTCCTTGGCAGGGTGGTCTGTTGATGCTGGCGTTCGGTTTGGGTACGCTGCCGACGCTGCTGGCGATGGGCATGACGGCCGTGCGCCTGAAACACCTGCTGCAGAATCTGTGGTTCAGGCGGTTGAGCGGGCTGCTGATCGCCGGCTTCGGCCTGTTGGCGCTGTATCGCCTATTTTAAGAGGAAGCCGCGGCTATTTGCGGCCGAGGCGGTACATGGCAAGGCTGCCGCGCAGATTGGGCATGAACTGGATGCGCTGGCCATAAGTCAGCACCAGACGCTCTTTCACGTGAATATTGTGATTCTCGCAGAACTGGTCGAAATCCTTGATCGTACACAGGTGCACGTTCGGCGTGTCATACCACTGGTAGGGAATATCGCGTGAAACCGGCATCTGCCCGGCCATCAACTGCAGGCGGTTGCGCCAGTAGCCGAAGTTGGGGAAGGTGACGATGGCCTCGCGGCCGACGCGCAGCATCTCGTGCACGATGTTCTCGGTATTGTGCATGGCCTGCAGGGTTTGCGACAGAATCACCACATCGAAAGACTGTGCCTCGAATCCGGATAGTCCCGCTTCCAGGTCCATCTGGATCACATTGATGCCGTTCTGCAAGCAGCTCAGCCAGTTGGCATCGTCCTTTTCCACGCCGTAACCACGCACCTTCATCGAACCCTGCAGGAAATGCAGCAGTTCGCCGTCACCACAGCCGAGGTCCAGCGCTTTGCTGCCGAACTTCAGCCAGTTTGCGATAATCGCAAAATCTTGCCGATATTCTGCGATTTTTTCCAAATTCTGCGTGGCGTTCATTCTCTGCCCTCAGTCCGTATGTTCTGCAGATAGTTGCGCAGGATGTCGTGGTAGTGCGGATCCGGCATCAGGAAGGCGTCGTGGCCGTGGGCAGCCGTCACTTCTGCATAGCTGACCGAGCATTCGTTATCCAGCAGCGCCTTCATGATTTCGTGCGAACGGGCCGGCGAGAAACGCCAGTCGCTGGTGAAGGATACAACCAGGAATTTTGCCTTGACTCCGGCCAGCGCAGCAGAAAGATTGCCGCCGTGTTCCAGTGCCGGATCGAAATAATCCAGTGCCCGCGTCATGCGCAGATAGGTGTTGGCATCGAACTCGCCGGCGAACTTGTCGCCCTGATAGCGCAGATAGGACTCCATCTCGAATTCCACGCCGAAGCCATACTTGATCTCGCCGTCGCGTAGCTTGCGGCCGAACTTGGCGCCCATGGCGTCATCGGAAAGATAGGTGATGTGGCCCAGCATGCGCGCGATGCGCAGGCCGCGCCGAGGCACAGTGTTGTGCTCGTAATAATGGCCGTCGTAAAACTCAGGGTCGGTCATGATGGCTTGGCGCGCGACTTCGTTGAAGGCCATATTCTGCGCCGTCAGATTGGGCGCGGAAGCGATGACCAGCGCATGGCGCACGCGATCCGGATAGCTCATGGTCCACTGCAAGGCCTGCATGCCGCCGAGGCTGCCGCCGATGACCGCCGCCAACTGATCTATACCCAGATGATTGGCCAGTCTGGCCTGCGATTTCACCCAATCCTCGACCGTGACCACCGGGAAATCCGCGCCCCAGGGTTTGCCGGTCGCCGGGTTGATGCTGGAGGGGCCGCTGCTGCCATGACAGCCACCGAGATTATTGAGGCCGATGACGAAGAATTTGTTGGTATCCAGCGGGCGGCCGGGGCCGATCAGGTTGTCCCACCAGCCCGGATATTTGTCGGTTTCGGCGTACTTGCCGGCGACGTGATGGTTGCCGGAAAGCGCATGGCAGATCAGCACGGCATTGGATTTGTCCGCATTCAGCGTGCCGTAGGTTTCGTAGGCCAGGTCGTAGGCAGGCAGTACCTCGCCGCTTTTCAGCTTCAGAGGCTCGGAAAAATGGGCGGTTTGCGCAGTGACGATGCCAACAGATGATGTTTCAGACATGGCGGGATTATACTACGGCTTATGATTGCGAATACCTCAGCTTATCGGGACATCACCCCGCAAATCGGCGCGGATGTTTATATTCATGCCAGTGCTTCGGTCATCGGCGATGTGGTGCTGGGTGATCACGTCTCGGTCTGGCCCGGTGCCGTCATCCGCGGCGACGTCAATCACATCCGCATCGGTGCCGGCAGCAATGTGCAGGACCTTTCCGTGTTGCATGTCAGCCACAAGTCGACCTGGGACCCGGATGGTTCGCCATTGATTATCGGTGATAACGTCACCATCGGTCATAAGGTGATTCTGCATGGCTGTACCATCGAGGACGAGTGCCTGATCGGCATGGGCAGCATCGTCA
Organism: Betaproteobacteria bacterium HGW-Betaproteobacteria-2; assembly: GCA_002842255.1. Classification (GTDB taxonomy): domain Bacteria; phylum Pseudomonadota; class Gammaproteobacteria; order Burkholderiales; family Methylophilaceae; genus UBA6140. The sequence continues at coordinate 5,565 of PHCM01000021.1, forward strand.
TGGACAAGGTCATCGTGCAGAAGAATGTGTTGCTCGGTGCGGGCAGCCTGGTGCCGGAGGGCAAGATGCTGGAAAGCGGTTTTCTCTATCTCGGCAGTCCGGCCAAAAAGGTGCGGGCACTGACTGAAGCTGAAATCGCCCATTTCCTGTATTCGGCGAATCACTACATCAAGCTGAAGAATCAGTATCTAGAGAAGCGCTGACTAAATGGCTACGCAGGCGAATTGCTGCGTTGCGCGGTACTCGTAGCCTCGCTGTATCACACATACTATCTCGGCTACTGCGTTCCGGGCGCCTTACACTTCATCCCGCTCACTCATTTAATCAGCGCTTCTCTACATCCTGCGGCCTGAAGTGACGCGCTCGATGTTCGCCAGATCGAGGTGGTGACTGATTTCGATGAAATGCTGTTGATGCAGAAGGTCAGCGACGGTTGCGGCCTGGTCATGACCATGTTCCAGCAATATCCAGCCGCCCGGATTGAGATGTTCGGTAGCTGAGGCAATAATCTGCCGGATGTCATCCAGTCCGTCACGACCGGAAACCAGCGCGCTCATCGGCTCGAAGCGCAAATCACCTTGCGTAAGATGTAGGTCCTCTGCTGCGATGTAGGGCGGGTTACTGACGATGATGTCGAAAGTTTCGCTGCCCAGATTCGAGAACCAGTCACTCTGTAAAAACCGCACATTGCGGATGTCCAGTTGTTTTGCGTTTGCCGTTGCGACCTCCAGGGCACCTTCCGAAAAATCGACGGCGGTCAGTTCGGCGTGAGGTCGCTGGCTGGCGATAGCCAGCGCGATGGCGCCGGTGCCGGTGCCGAGGTCCAGCACTTTGCAGGGTTGATGTGGCGGAATCTTTTCGAGTGCAGCCTCGACCAGCGTTTCCGTGTCCGGTCGCGGGATCAGGGTGTCCGGACTGACGGCCAGATTGAGCCCATAGAATTCGCGATGGCCGACAATGTAAGCGACCGGTTCGCCTTTCAGGCGGCGTTGCAATTTGTCATTGAATGTTCTGGCGGCATCGTCTGGCAGCCTGTCATTTTCATGTGTCAGCAGCCAGGCGTGACTGACGATCAAAGTTTCCTGCAACAGCAGGCGCGCTTCCAGGGCAGCTTCGCGTCCGTCGAGCTTCAGTCCGGCCTCCAGTTGCTGGCGGGCTTCAGTCAGCCGTCTGCGTATGCTCATTCTTCGCCAAGCGAAGCCAGCAGGTCAGCCTGATATTCGGCAGAGAGGGCGTTGATCAGTTCGTCCAGATCGCCTTGGGTGATGGCGTCGATCTTGTACAGCGTCAGGTTGATGCGGTGATCGGTGATGCGGCCCTGCGGGTAGTTGTAGGTGCGGATGCGTTCGGAGCGGTCGCCGGAACCGATCAGCGATTTGCGTTCGCTGGCGATCCTGGATTGCTGTTCGTCGACCTGTGCTGCCTTGATGCGGGCAGCAAGCACGCTCATGGCTTGCGCCTTGTTTTTATGCTGGCTGCGGTCGTCCTGGCATTCGACGACGATGCCGGTCGGCAGGTGGGTGATGCGCACGGCCGAGTCGGTCTTGTTGATGTGCTGCCCGCCTGCGCCGGAAGCGCGATAGGTATCGATGCGGATGTCGGCCGGGTTGATGGTGACGTCGCTGACCTCGTCGGCTTCCGGCAGAATCGCCACGGTGCAGGCCGAAGTGTGGATGCGTCCTTGCGTCTCGGTCTCCGGTACGCGCTGTACGCGGTGGCCGCCGGATTCGAACTTGAGTTTGGAGTAGGCGCCGTGACCGATGATCTTGGCAATGATTTCCTTGTACCCGCCCAGTTCGGATTCGTTGGCGGAGACGATTTCCACCTTCCAGCGCTGGCGTTCGGCGTAGCGCGAATACATGCGGAACAGGTCGGCGGCGAATAGCGCTGATTCGTCACCGCCGGTACCGGCACGGATTTCGAGGAAGATGTTGCGTTCGTCGTTGGGATCCTTGGGCAGCAGTAGTTTTTGCAGTTCGGCTTCGACTGTTTCGAGGCGAGCCTTGCCGGCTTCAATTTCCTCTTGGGCGAATTCCTTCATCTCCGGGTCGGACAGCATCTTTTGCGCTTCGGCGATGTCAGCCTCGCTTTGCTCGTAAGCGTGGAATTGCTCGACGATGGGCGTGATCTCCGCATGTTCCTGCGACAGTTTGCGGAAATTGTCCATATCGGCAGTGGCATCCTCACTGGACAGCAGGCGGTTCAGTTCATCAAGGCGCTCGCTCAGGGTGGCGAGCTTTTTCAGCATGGAAGGTTTCATTGGTTCACTTCAAGAGTATGCGGGCAAGGTTATTCTGGAATCTGGTAGAGCTGGCGCAGTAACGATTCCAGCTGTTCGCGGTCATCGCCATGGGCGTGGTTAAGAGCATGGCTGGGGCCGTGCAGCAGTTTGTTGGTCAGGGCGCTGCTCAAGGACTCCAGCACGACTGCCGGGTTTTCGCCGCGCGCCAGCAGTTTTTGCGCCTTGTCCAGTTCGTTGCGGCGGTATTGCTCGGCCTGGTCGCGCAGGGCGCGGATGGTTGGCACGGCGTCGCGCGTCTTCAGCCATTGCATGAAGTTCTGTACGCGCATGTCGATGATGGTCTCGGCTTCGGCCGCTGCTTCCTGGCGGTTACCCAAGCCTTCCTGCACGACCTGCGCAAGATCGTCGACCGTGTAAAGGTAAACATCATCCAGTTCGCCCGCTTCCGGTTCGATATCGCGCGGCACAGCCAGGTCGACCATGAAGATCGGGCGATGCTTGCGCGCCTTGATGGCACGTTCGACCATGCCAAGGCCAACGATGGGCAGTTGGCTGGCAGTGGAGGTGATGACGATGTCGAACTCTGCCAGCCGGTCCGGCAATTCGGACAGCAGGACGGCCTGGCCGCCGATGCGCTCTGCCAGTTGATTGCCGCGCTCCAGCGTGCGGTTGGCGATGGTGATGCTGCCTGGTTTTTGCGCGACGAAATGTTCCGCGCAGAGTTCGATCATTTCTCCTGCGCCGATGAACAGCACATTGAGGCCTTCGAGTTTGCCGTAGATGCGTTGTGCCAGCCGCACGGAAGCCGCCGCCATGGAAATCGAGCTGGCACCGATATCGGTATTGGTACGGACTTCCTTGGCCACGGCGAACGTACGCTGAAACAGTTTGTGCAGAAGGGTGCCAAGCGTACCGGCGCTTTCGGCGATCTTCACGGCCTGCTTCATCTGGCCGAGGATCTGCGGCTCACCCAGCACCATGGAGTCTAGCCCTGAGGCGACGCGGAACGTATGCTTGACGGCATCCTGCTGCGGCAGGGTATAGGTGTAAGGCTGGATGTTCTGCGGATTCAGCTTGTGATAAGTCGCCAGCCATTCCAGTGCGCGCTGCGGCTCGTCCGTATTGCAATACAGCTCGGTGCGGTTGCAGGTCGAGAGGATGGCCGCTTCCTTGACGCCATAACCGGCATCGCGGGAGGTCAGTTCGCGCAGGGCTTCACCCAGATGTTCGTTCTGGAAAGCCACATGTTCGCGGATGGAGAGAGGCGCGGTATTGTGATTAACACCGACTGTGAATAAATGCATGGCGTAATTTTCCTGTATCGCTCATTCTTAAGCAACAGAAACCGCCGCTAAACGTGGTTTTTGTAACCCTTTGTGGTTAAAATGGCATTTTTATCCGCAAATTTAGAATTCAATATCATCATGGCTAAACAATTCAGAATCGCACCCAGTATCCTTTCCGCCAACTTTGCCAAGCTCGGTCAGGAAATTACCGACGTCATTACTTCCGGTACGGATATCGTTCACTTTGACGTGATGGATAACCACTATGTTCCGAACCTGACGATCGGCCCGCTGGTCTGTGAGGCGATTCGCCCGGTGACCGATGCCATCATCGACGTGCATCTGATGGTCAAGCCGGTCGATCGCATCATTCCTGATTTTGCCAAGGCCGGCGCCAACATCATTACCTTCCATCCGGAAGCTTCCGAGCATATTGACCGCAGCCTGTCCTTGGTGCGCGACCATGGCTGCAAGTCCGGTCTGGTATTCAATCCGGCAACGCCATTGAGCTACCTGGATTACGTCATGGACAAGGTCGACATGATTCTGCTGATGTCGGTTAACCCGGGTTTCGGCGGCCAGAAATTCATTCCGGGCACACTGGACAAGCTGAAGGAAGCGCGCGCCAGAATCGACGCTTATACCGAAAAGACCGGCCGTGAAATCTGGCTGGAAGTTGATGGTGGCGTCAATGCCGCCAATATTGCCGAGATCGCCCGTGCCGGTGCCGACACCTTTGTCGCCGGTTCAGCCATCTTCGGTGCAGGCAAGGATACGGATCCCAACCGTTACGACAGCATCGTCGGCGCGTTGCGTGCCGAGCTGGCCAAGGTCTGATCCGGACGCGGAGTAACCTCAACATGAACTTCAGATATATCGATTGGCGATGGTGGAACTGATCTGGCAGTAAGGATTGTTCCGCCGACGGGCGTTGCCCGCCGCAATCGCAAATTGAATATTGGGGATTTTATGTTGCAAATGATGAATCAAGCTGAATTTGAAGCTCTGGCCAATCAGGGCTTCAATCGCATTCCGTTGGTCACTGAAACCTTCGCTGACCTCGACACGCCACTCTCGCTCTATCTCAAGCTGGCCAATCAACCTTTTACTTATCTGCTGGAATCCGTGCAGGGCGGTGAACGCTTTGGTCGCTATTCGATCATCGGTCTGCCTGCCCGCACCCGTATCGTGGCACGTGGCCGGGATGTGGAAGTCATCGACAATGGACAGGTGATTGAATCGGCCGCCGACGTCAATCCGCTGGATTTTGTCAAAAGCTTCCAGGCACGATTCAAAACGCCGCCCTATGCCGGCCTGCCGCGATTCACCGGCGGTCTGGCAGGCTATTTCGGCTATGAGACCGTGCGCTACATCGAGCGTCGCCTGGCGGCAACGCAAAAACCGGATGTGCTGGATGTGCCGGATGTGTTGTTGTTGGTCTCCGAAGAATTGGCGGTGGTCGACAATCTCTCGGGCAAGCTGTACTTCATTGTCTATGCCGATCCTGCGCAGCCGGATGCCTATGCAGATGCCAAGGCCAGATTACAGGAACTGATACGCCTGCTGCGAAAGCCGGTTACGGTGCCGGAATCCGGCCCGCTGGAAAAGACCGTGGCCACATCCGAGTTCGGTGAGGCCGGCTTCAAGGCGGCAGTGGAAAAAGCCAAGCAATACATCTTCGATGGCGACATCATGCAGGTGGTATTGAGTCAGCGTATGGCGCAGACCTTTGCCGCACCGCCGTTGTCGCTTTATCGCGCGCTACGCAGTCTCAATCCTTCGCCCTACATGTTCTATTACGACATGGGCGATCATCATGTCGTCGGTGCTTCGCCGGAGATTCTGGTGCGGCTTGAAGGCGACACCGTAACTGCCCGGCCCATCGCCGGCACTCGTCCGCGCGGGCAGACGCGCGAGCAGGATATCGCGCTGGCGGAAGAACTGCTGGCCGATCCGAAAGAGCGTGCCGAACATGTGCAGTTGATGGATCTCGGCCGCAATGATGTCGGCCGCGTCGCGCAGACCGGCAGCGTGAAAGTCACCGATAGCATGGTGATCGAGCGCTACTCGCATGTCATGCACATCGTTTCCAACGTCGAGGGAAAACTGAAGCCCGGCATGGATGCGGTAGACGTGCTGAAAGCAACCTTCCCGGCCGGTACCGTCAGCGGTGCGCCCAAGGTGCGCGCGATGGAGATCATTGATGAACTGGAACCTTCGAAGCGTGGCATTTATGCCGGCGCTGTCGGCTATCTTGGTTTCAATGGCGACATGGATGTTGCCATTGCCATCCGCACCGGCGTCATCAAGGACAAGATTCTCTATTCCCAGGCAGGTGCCGGTATCGTCGCCGATTCCGTGCCGGATAACGAATGGATAGAGACACAGAACAAGGCCCGCGCTGTACTGCGCGCGGCAGAAATGGTGCTGGCGGGGCTCGATAGCAGTGACTGCTGATACCGTCGGCATGCCTGTCATGTTGGGACGCATGCTGACGGTTTATCTTGCTTATCTGGTGGCAGGCAAGCTCGGGTTGCTAATTCCTTATGTCGGTTCTCATATCGCGCTGATCTGGCTGCCTACCGGCATTGCTATTGCTGCCATCCTGCGATGGGGATTCATCAGCGTGATCCCCATCTATCTGGCTTCCTTTACAGTCAATTTTTTGACCGGCGCTCCGCTCGTGTTGTCGGTGCAGATGTCGATCGGCAATCCAATCGGGCCAATGGCGGCAGCCATGTTGCTGCAACACTTTGATTTCAAGTCTGCGCTGGATCGCATGCGCGACATTTTGTTGCTGCTTGCATCAGTCAGCACCGGCATGTTGATTACTGCGAGTAGCGGGGTGCTGGCTTTGGTGATGGGCGGCGCTATCGGCAAAGGCGAAGTGTTGCAGGCATGGTTCATCTGGTGGTTGGGAGACTCGGTCGGTGCCTTGCTGATTCTGCCTTTGCTACTTAATCTCGGGCGCAAGGAGGCAACTGTTTTCTGGCGTTATCGGCTAAAAATCTTGTTCGGGTTCGTTATTTTTTCCGTGTTTGACTGGTATGCCTTCGATTTTCTCAAGGCGCAAACCGGTCAGCTCATGTGGCTGTCTTTCCTGTTGCTGCCGCTGGTGATCTGGGCGGCAATGCGCTATGGCATTAGCGGGGCTTCAGTCGTGATTCTTGGTGTGTCGCTGAGTGAAGTGTGGGCGATGGCCAATCAGCGTGGCCTTTTTTTTCATGCCGATATGCACCAGAGCATTTTTTCCCTCTGGATATTCATGGCTACCATGATGATCGTGGCCATGATGGTGGTCGTGCTGCAAGCCAGGCATAAGCTCAGTGAAAAGGCTTTGCGCGACAGTGA
>PHCM01000295.1 GCA_002842255.1 Betaproteobacteria bacterium HGW-Betaproteobacteria-2
CCTGACGCTGGGCCTGTTTATCCTTGTGATCAACGGATTGCTGTTCTACTTCGTCGGGCATGTGTTGCAAGGTTTTCATGTGCAGTCGCTGCTTTCGGGCATTCTTGGAGCGATTCTCTACAGCATCATTTCCTGGTTGCTGACGTCATTAATCCCGGTCAATCAATAAGACCCATAACTACAATATGAGTGATCCCGTGATCAGTTTCGAGTTTTTCCCGCCGAAGACGGCGGAGGGCGTTGCCAAATTGCGCGAGACGCGCAAGCAGTTGGCACAGTTGCAGCCCAAATTTTTCTCCGTGACTTTCGGTGCCGGCGGCTCTACGCGTGACCGCACCATGGACACGGTGCTGGAGATCCAGAATGAAGGTCATGAAGCCGCGCCGCACATTTCCTGTATTTCATCGAGCAAGCAGGAAATCGCTGAACTACTGCAGGCCTACAAGGCGAAAAACATCCGTCATCTGGTTGCGCTGCGCGGTGATTTGCCATCCGGCGAAGCGAGTGCCGGCGATTTCCGCTATGCCAATGAACTGGTGGCTTTTATTCGCGAGCAGACCGGTGACTGGTTCGAGATCGAAGTGGCGGCCTATCCCGAGTTCCACCCCGAAGCCAGTTCCGCCAGTGCCGACCTTAAGAACTTCAAGGCCAAGGTGGACGCGGGAGCGGATGCTGCCATTACGCAGTATTTCTACAATACGGATGCTTATTTCAGATTCGTCGATCAGTGCCAGGCCTTGGGCATCGATATCCCCATCGTGCCCGGCGTCATGCCGATTTACAACTACACCCAGCTGGCAAGATTTTCGTCAGTGTGCGGTGCGGATATTCCGCGCTGGCTGAGTCTGCGCCTGCAGGATTTTGGCGATGACCTGCCATCGTTGCGTTCATTCGGTATGGATGTGGTGACAGAACTGTCGGAAAGGCTGATTGCGGGCGGAGCGCCCGGATTGCATTTCTATACGCTGAATCAGGCAGGCATTATCTCCACCATCATGCAGAGACTTTCCCTGCCAGCCAATTAGTGAAACGCTGATTAAATGGCTGCGCGAGCGAATTGCTGCGTTGCGCGGTACTCGCAATCTCGCCGTATAACGCATACTGTGGCTTCGGCCGCTACGCTTAACCTGCTATTGCAGGTTAGCCTACGCCGGAACACTGCGTTGGTTTTCTCGATGGCTGTGTTCCGTGCGCCTTGTGGCGTCAAGGTCGCGATGCAGGAGCGGGCCCTTGATGGGCATGACCCTTGCGGTTGCACTTCATCTCGCTCGCTCATTTAATCAGCGTTTGCGTTTTGATTGCAAAATGGGCTGGCCGACTATGGTGCACAATTAGTGCACGGTCGGCCGGTTGTCGCCGAACATGGCATCTTCGACGAACAGGTAGTCATTGGCCTTGCCCTGGTTCCACAGGGCCATCAGCACGATCCAGCGTGTTTCGTCGATACTGACTTCTGGTTGTGACAGTGCCATGGCGCGGTCAACGACCAGTTCGCGCTGGGCAGAATCCAGTACCTTGGCTTGTTCAAGAAACATGATGAAACTCAGGCTTTCCGAGCTGATCTTCTTGATTTCAGTCTCTCCGTAGACACGCATGCCGAGGCTGTGCGTGGCAGAGGTTGCAGAGAGGTTGGACATTTCTTCGAGTTTTGAAAACCAGTCGAACGCACCGTTGATATCTTCCTGGTCGAAGCCTGCTGCGAAGAGTTCATTGGCGAGTGTATTCTGGTCGGGACGGATATTTGCTTCAAAGTAATTTTCGAACATGTAGACCAGGACTTCGAACATATAT
>PHCM01000022.1 GCA_002842255.1 Betaproteobacteria bacterium HGW-Betaproteobacteria-2
AGATTATCCGGCTGGAGCGCATAGACCGCCCGGAACCGCCATTGCTGGCGCCGGAACAGAATTATTTCTTGCGCGAAAACATCAAGCTGCGCTTGCTCAGCGCCCGTATCGCCTTGCTGCGTCACGATGAAGTCAGTTATCGCGCCGATCTGCGCGCAACGGAAAAATGGCTGCAGGAACATTTCGATATGCGCGAGAGTGCCAGCAAGATCATGCTGGCAACTATCCGTCAGCTTTCCGCCGACAATATCGTCATTGAAGTCCCGGATATCAACGAGTCGCTGACCTTGGTCAACAAGTACAAGTTGACGCTGGAACGCAGCAAGCCGGCGGAAAAAGCCGCCCCGGCGAGGGAGCAACAGCCCTGATGCGCTGGCTGTTGTGGTTTCTGCTGATTCTGCTGGTGGCGATCGGCTTGTCCTTGTTTGCCAGCAATAACGAAGGTTATGTGCTGATAGTCAGGCCGCCGTATCGCCTGGAACTGTCGTTCAATCTGCTGATTCTTCTGATCGTCCTGTCATTTTTTTCGTTGCATCTGCTGTTGCGCATGCTCAATTACGCGCGTCAACTGCCTGCCAGCGTCAAGGAATACAAGGAAAGACGGCGCCAGCGGGAAGGTCGTGCGTCGCTGGTGGAAGCCTTGCATGCGCTGGTAGATGGCCGTTACACGCTGGCGGAAAAAAGCGCGGCGAAGGCGCTGGATCTGGGCGAGGATGCCGGCTTGAGTGCGCTGGTTGCGGCGCGTGCCGCGCACAAGGCCAAGCGGAAATCGCAGCGAGACTTCTATCTGGCGGAAGCCGAGCGCCTGGCGCCAGAGGCCAGAATCGGAAGATTGCTGACCCAGGCCGAACTGCTGCTGGATGACAAGCAGTATGGTCAGGCATTGCAGGTGTTACAGCATCTGGATCGTCTGGAGCCGAAATATGTACCGGCGATGCATCTGCAACTGAAAGTACAGCTGCATCTGGGCAACTGGGAACAAGTGTTGAGCTTGCTGCAAAATCTGGAAAAAGAGAATGTTCTGGAGTTGTGGAAGATCAAGCAGTACCGGCAGCAGGCCCATATGCAGACACTGCGGCGTCATGCCAGCGACCTGAAGAAACTGCAGGCCTACTGGAAGAAACTGGCGATGGAAGAACAACTTAATCCGCGAATCGCAGAAGTCGCAGCGCAGGCTTTTATCGCGGCAGGTGACGGCAATCAGGCAAGCAGGGTGCTGGAAATGAGCCTGACCAAGAACTGGGATAGTGATCTGGTCGGTTTGCTGGGGGATTGCGAGAGCCAGGATCCGATCAAGCAGTTGCAGCAGGCGGAGTATTGGCTGACTCAACACGAAGGCGATGCCAATCTGTTGCTGGCGCTGGGCCGGATGTGTATGCGCCAGCGTTTATGGGGCAAAGCAGAAAGTTATCTGGAGGCCAGTATCAGCGTCAGGCCCAGTGCCAAAGCGCACTTCATGCTGGCCAGCATGCTGGAAACTCGCGGTGAGCATCAGCGTGCCGAGCAGCATTATCGGCTTAGCGCTCAGCTCGCGCAGCAGGCTTAGCCGGCAACTTTCGGTAACGGGTTGGCGTAGGTAAAGGCGTCGGAGAAGAACTCCTCGGCCGGCAGGCCATGCGCCTGAAACGCCAGGTGCGCGATATCCACCATCTGTGGTGCACCGCAGCAGTAAACCTGATAGTCGCTCAAATCGTCAAAGTCCTCCATGACCGCCACATGCACCAGTCCTGTACGGCCCTGCCAATTGTCTTCGGGCAGAGGCTCGGATAGCACCGGGGTATATTTGATCTGAGGATGCTCGGCCTGCCACTGCATCGGTAGTTCGTTCATGTAAATATCTTCCAGCGTGCGTGCGCCCCAGTAGAGGTGAATGGGACGCTGGTCCTTGTGGTGGATCGCATGTTCGATGATGCCCTTGATCGGGGCGAAGCCAGTGCCACCGGCGACGAAGATCAGCGGCCGCTTGGAGTCTTCGCGCAGGTAGAAGCTGCCAAAAGGTCCTTCCAGCCGCAGGATGGCTTTTTCGTGCATTTCACTGAACACATACTGTGTGAACTGGCCGCCGGGCACCAAGCGCAGGTGCAGCTCCAGCAATTCGTCATGGTGCGGCGCATTGGCCAGCGAGAAGGCGCGGCGTTTGCCGTCCTTCAGCAGGAATTCGATATATTGCCCCGCCATGAACTGCATGCGCTCGTTGCTGGGTAATTTCAGGTAGAGCGCCATGACGTCATGCGAGAGTTTCTGCATTTTCTCGACGCGGGCCGGCAGAATGCGGGGTTTGATGCCGTTGATCGCACTGACCTCACGGCATTCGATGACCAGGTCAACCAGTGGCCTGGCGCAGCAAAGCAGTGCCTGGCCCGCCTGTTTCTCCGCATCGCTTAGCGCGCTGGCCTGGTATTCCCCATAGTTCACCTCACCCTTGATGATCTGGCCCTTGCAGGCACCGCAAGCACCGTTGCGGCAGCCGTATGGCAGGTTGTAGCCGGCTTCAATGGCGGCGGTGAGTACAGTTTCGTTGTCTGCTACCGCAAAAGAATGGCCGCTGGGTTGCAGGGTGACTTGATGGGGCATGCTGGAATTCCTAAATCTAAGGAAACGCTGATTAAATGGCTACGCGGGCGAATTGCTGCGTTGCGCGGTACTCACAACCTCGCTGTATACCGCATACTATCTCGGCTGCTGCGTTCCGGGCGCCTTGCACTTCATCCCACTCACTCATTTAATTTATCGTTTCCCACAAGTACTTGAATTGATAAGTGGAAAAGGGCAAGAGTTTAGCACAGCGACTTAATCTTCGCGTTTGTATTCGCCCTCGATGACGTCCGAACTGGTGTTTTGTCGGGTCTTGCGCTCGTATTCACGTTTGTATTCATAGTTCGCTTCGTATTCGTAATCGGGCGTCTCCTGCGTTTGCTCGAAGTTGAGCGGCTTGGGGGAGGGGATCAGCAACAGAATGACGGCAAAAGCGTCACTGATCACGCCGGGAATGATCAGCAGGATGCCGGCGATGATGTTCTTGGCACTGCCGAACACCACCTTGGCTGGTGTGCCGCCGGCTGCCAGGGTCTGGGCGACGCGGCTGAAGACCAGCTGTTTTTCGTCCTGGACCAGACGCCATCCGAGAATTGCCACGACAATAAGATAGCCGAGCAGCGCCCAGCCGTAGTTATCTGCCAGCTCAATCAGTATCCATATCTCCAGCACCGGGAAAGCGAGTAAAATCAACAGGAATAAAAGTACATGCATGAAACAATCACCTAAAAAATGACAATGAATTCAACAGTGGCTATTCTGGTCATGACGCATCTGCCGGACCAAGACAGTGCGGATCGAATGGCCGAACATCTGGTCGGACATGGTCTGGCGGCCTGTGTGAACATCATGCCTGCCAGCACTTCAATCTATCATTGGCAGGGCAAAATCGAAAGGGCGGCCGAGGTCGCCTTGCATATCAAATCGACGCTGAGTCGTTATGCCGAAATTGAAACCGCCATTCGCGTAATGCACCCTTACGAACTTCCCGAAATCACCTATGTCCACCTAGATGGTGGCGAACCCGCCTATATTCAATGGATACAACAGGAAACCCGCGTGTGAATCTTTCAATGATCCCTTTTAGTCAGTTGTTGCGCCCGCTGGTTCTTGCTGTTGTGTTTCCTCTGGCATTGGTAGCCTCCATGCCGGCGCTGGCTGCCGGCGCCAGCGGCTATGGCAGCGGTGTCAGTGCATTTCTGGATGATGCCGGCGAAGACGAGGTGCTGGCACCGGAAGTGGCATTCAAGGTCGAGTTGGTGGCGCAGGACAGCCGCATCTTGCGTGCGGATTTTCTGATTGCGCCAGGACATTATCTTTACAAGGATCGTTTCAAATTCGAGCTGCTGTCTGCCGGTTCGGAGCTGGTCGGTGTTGAGTTGCCGGACGGCGTTGCCAAGGAAGATCCGACTTTCGGCCTGATGGAAGTCTATTACGACTTTACGACGGCATTGATCCATCTGGGCGAGGCTAGCCATTATCCACTGGATATCCGCGTGACCTATCAGGGTTGTAACGCCAGCGGCTTGTGTTATGCGCCGATACGGACGAACTTTACGGTGGGTGCCGACGGCAAGGCGACGGTCAAGGCAGATGGAGACACGACGGCGGTCGTCAGCAGTGCTGCCGGTGCTGTCAATGAGAATGACCGCATCGCGACCCTGCTGAAGGACGGCAAGTTGTGGCTGATCATTGCCGGTTTCTTCGGTTTCGGCCTGCTGTTGTCGTTCACTCCCTGTGTCCTGCCGATGATACCGATTCTTTCCAGCATCATTGTCGGCGGCAAGAAGTTCAGTCGGCTGCATACTTTCAACCTGTCGCTGGCCTACACGCTGGGCATGGCGTTGACCTACACCCTGATGGGGGTGGCGGCCGGCCTGTCCGGCCAGATGCTGAGTGCTGCCTTGCAGAATGCCTGGGCGCTGGGCTTCGGCGCGCTGATCTTTGTGCTGCTGGCGTTGTCCATGTTCGGCTTCTATGAATTGCAGCTGCCGAGCGCGTTCGAGAGTCGCATTGCCACCCTGACCAATCGTATCAAGGGTGGTCATTTCTTCGGGGTTTTTCTGATGGGCGCGCTGTCAGCCCTGATTCTCAGTCCCTGCGTGGCTGCGCCGCTGGCGGCAGCCCTGCTCTATATCAGCCAGACGCATGATGTGCTGCTGGGCGGTAGCGCGCTGTTCGCCTTGTCCATGGGCATGGGTGTGCCCTTGCTGCTGCTTGGCGCATCGGCCGGTGACTTGTTGCCTAGGGCTGGCGCCTGGATGAATGCCGTGCGCAATTTCTTCGGTGTCGTCATGCTGGCGATGGCGGTGTGGCTGGTTTCGCCCCTGCTGCCGGTGGCCGTGCAGCTGTTGCTGTGGGCGGCATTGCTGATCGTGCCGGCCATTTACATGCATGCGGTGGATGCGCTACCGGCAAATGCGCATAAATGGTTGAAGTTCTGGAAAGGCGTCGCCATCATCATGCTGGTGTTGGGTATCACGCTGCTGATTGGCGCCATGTCCGGTGCCAAATCGCCGTTGCAACCATTGGCGGGTTTGCGTGGGGCGGCGGCAGAAACGCAAGTTTCGCATCTGCCTTTTCAGCCAGTGAAAACGGTGGCGGAGCTGGAAGAAAAAATACAGGCCTCTGCCGGCAAGCTGGTGATGCTGGATTTTTATGCCGACTGGTGTGTGGCCTGCAAGGAGATGGAGCTGTTTACTTTCAGCGACCCGCGAGTGCAGGCCAGGTTGCGGAATGCCGTGCTGTTGCAGGCGGATGTGACGCAGAACTCGACTGACGATGCTGAATTGCTCAAGCGTTTCAATCTGTTCGGTCCGCCCGGCATCATCTTTTTTGACGGCAACGGCGAGGAGCTGACGCAAATGCGGGTGATCGGTTTCCAGAACGCGGATAAATTCCTGCAGAACCTCAAGCAGACAGACCTTTAGGCGTATGCTGAAAAAAATCCTGACTTATCTTTTTTTCGCACTGCTGATCATCATCTCCGGTTTTGCCGTACGGCATTTTGTGTTGAACCCTGTAGTTGAACCGCCGGTAACATCGACAGAAGCCTTCTTTGCCGCATCCTTTCCCGGCCTTGATGGCCAGCAGCAGCCGATGGCCCAATGGAAAGGCAAGACCATCATTGTGAATTTCTGGGCTACCTGGTGCCCGCCTTGCCTGGAAGAGATGCCGGAATTGTCCAGAGTGCATGCCGAATATCAGGATCAAGGGCTGGTGGTGCTGGGCATTTCCTCAGACGAGCTGGATAAAATCCGCGAATTTGCGCAGCTAACGCCGGTGAGTTATCCATTGCTTTCGGGCGATCTGGATGTCATGAGCCTCAGTGAGAGCCTGGGTAACAACAAGGGCGTATTGCCTTTTACTGCCGTCATCGCGCCGGATGGCAGTATCGTAAAAACCTATTTCGGGCTGGTAAATCAGTCTTTGCTGGAAGCAACATTTCTGCCTTTGCTTGGCGCTCGGAATTGAGTAGAAGTCTCCAACGCCAGAAAAAGCAATTTCGCTAAATTTCGTCAATTCTATAGACAACATCCCCCTATTTGCGGCAAACTTGCGGTCATGAATCACCGCGCCCGGACCCTCAGGGCAACAAAAAAATGGCTGCAAATCACTCGAAATCCATATTGGTCATCCACGGCCCCAACCTCAATCTGCTGGGTCTGCGGGAGCCGCATCATTACGGCAATGATACGTTGGAGAGCATCAATCAGCGTCTTGCCGGGCAGGCAGCGGCTGCCAATGTGCAGCTGGAGTGTATTCAGAGCAACAGTGAAGCCGAGCTTATCAACAAAGTGCAGTCATTGGCGGTTAAAAGCGTCGATTTTGTCATTATCAATCCTGCAGCATTTACTCATACGTCCGTCGCTCTGCGCGATGCCTTGTCTGCAGTCAGAATCCCGTTCATAGAAGTTCATCTTTCCAATGTGTATGCACGCGAGTCATTCCGTCATCACTCCTATTTCTCCGATATCGCAGTCGGTGTGATCAGCGGCCTTGGTGCCCAGGGCTATACGTTTGCACTGGATTACGCGATTACGGTTTTATCGAATCAACCCGCCTGACATTTGTCAGGCGATTAACTTGTCACAGAGGTATCCCATGGATTTACGCAAACTGAAAAAACTGATTGATCTGGTCGAGGAATCCGGCATTTCCGAGCTTGAACTGACGGAAGGCGAGGAAAAGGTACGTATCAGCCGTAATCATCAAGGTGGTGCGCAGGGCATGATGCATTATCAACCTTACATGCAGATGTCCGCGCCAGCTGCCGCTCCGGCGCCTGCAGCTGCATCAGCTGCTGCTCCGGCGGCCGCTGCCGAGCCTGCGATCGAAGGTCATGTTGTGAAGTCGCCCATGGTTGGTACTTTCTACCGTGCATCTTCACCTGAAGCCAAGTCTTTTGTTGATATAGGTTCCACTGTGGCTGTCGGTGACACCCTGTGCATCATTGAAGCAATGAAGCTGCTGAACGAGATCGAGGCTGACCATGCTGGCGTCATCAAGGCGGTTCTGGTTGAAAACGGTCAACCAGTTGAATATGGCGAACCACTATTTATCATTGGCTAAGGATGTAAAATGTTCGAGAAGATCCTGATTGCCAATCGGGGCGAGATTGCACTGCGTGTGCAGCGCGCCTGCCGTGAACTTGGTATTAAAACTGTAGCGGTACATTCCGAAGCCGACCGCGAAGCCAAATATGTGCAACTGGCCGATGAGTCAGTTTGTATCGGACCCGCTCCCTCCGGTCAAAGTTATCTGAACATTCCTGCGGTCATCAGTGCTGCTGAAGTCACTGATGCGGAAGCGATTCATCCCGGCTATGGCTTTCTTTCTGAAAATGCCGATTTTGCCGAACGTGTAGAGCAGAGTGGTTTTGTATTCATCGGTCCGCGTGCGGAAACCATCCGCCTGATGGGCGACAAGGTCAGTGCCAAGGAAGCCATGCGCAAGGCTGGCGTGCCATGTGTGCCGGGTTCGGAAGGCGCGCTGGGCGATGATCCCGAGGAGATTCTGCGCGAGGCCAAACGTATCGGTTATCCGGTCATTATCAAGGCTGCCGGCGGTGGCGGCGGTCGCGGCATGCGTGTGGTGCACACCGAAGCCGCGCTGCTGGCATCGGTCAACATGACCAAAGCAGAAGCGCAGGGCGCTTTCGGCAATCCCATGGTCTACATGGAAAAATTCCTCGAACAGCCGCGCCATATTGAGATCCAGGTGCTTTCCGACCAGCACGGTAATGCGGTCTATCTGGGCGAGCGCGACTGTTCCATGCAGCGCCGCCACCAGAAAGTGCTGGAGGAAGCGCCGGCGCCCGGTATCAGCACCCGTCTGCGCGACAAGATCGGCGCCCGTTGTGCCGATGCCTGCCGTCGTATCAATTATCGCGGTGCCGGTACTTTCGAGTTTCTTTACGAGAATGACGAGTTCTACTTCATCGAGATGAACACCCGCGTGCAGGTGGAACATCCGGTCACTGAAATGATCACCGGCATTGACATCGTGCAGGAGCAGATCCGTATTGCGGCAGGCGAGAAGCTGACTTTCCGCCAGCGTGACATCGAATTCAAGGGCCATGCCATTGAATGCCGCATCAATGCTGAAGACCCTTACACTTTTGTACCGTCCCCCGGCCGCATCACGACTTTCCACATGCCGGGCGGTCCCGGTGTCCGTGTCGATACTCATGCCTATCAGAACTACATGGTGCCACCGCACTATGATTCCATGATCGGCAAGCTGATTACCCACGGCGCCACACGCGAGCAGGCGATCGCCAAGATGCGCATTGCCTTGTCCGAGATGGCGGTCGAAGGTATCAAGACCAATGTCGCGCTGCATCGCGATCTGCTTGCAGATGCGGCTTTCCATCTGGGCGGCACCAGCATCCATTATCTCGAGCAGAAGCTCGGGTTGAATTCCAAGTAACGTTCGCTGAACATCAGTAATGGCCTGGATTTCTCTCAAGATTGAGGCGCATGACAATACGGCCGAGTTGCTCAGTGATACGCTGATGGAACTGGGCGCATTGTCTGCGACCATCGAAGATGCCAATGCGGAAACGCCGGATGAGCAGCCGATCTTCGGCGAACCGGGCGATCCGCCTCCCGGTATCTGGCAGCAGAACATCGTCAGCGCGCTGTTCAATGACGATGCCGATGTGGCGGCGCTGATGACCGATTTGGCAAAGGCAACGGGCTTGCAGAATCTGTCCTATGAGGTCGAGCAGGTCGCGGAGCAGGACTGGGTGCGGGCGACGCAGTCGCAGTTCGATCCGATCCGCATTCGCGACGACCTCTGGATCGTACCGACCTGGCATGATGCGCCCAATCCTGCCGGCCTGAATATCATTCTGGATCCCGGTCTCGCATTCGGCACCGGTAGCCATCCGACTACGCATCTATGTCTGGCTTGGTTGGCAGATAACGTCAAACCGGGCATGCATGTGCTGGATTATGGTTGTGGCTCCGGCATTCTTGCGATTGCCGCGAAAAAGCTCGGTGCCGGGCGCGTGGTCGGCACCGATATCGATCCGCAGGCCATCGTGGCCAGCCACTACAACGCGGAGCAGAATCAGGTGGAGGCCGAATTCTATCTGCCGGACCAGCTGGCGCCGAATCAGTTACGTGATGAACCGGCAGATCTGGTGGTGGCCAATATTCTCTCCAGCGCACTTTCTGTGCTGGCACCCGCTTTGGCGGTAGCCTGCAAGCCGGGCGGCAGCATTGCCTTGTCCGGCATATTGCGCGAACAGGCTGAGCAGGTCTCGGCTATCTATGCCGAGTGGTTCGATATGCAAGCCCCGGTTTATATGGAGAGCTGGGTTCTACTCACAGGCACCAGAAAATGCGCCTAGTCACGACATGCCCTCAGTGCAGTGCAGCGTTCTATGTCGGCCCGGAACAGCTGGCGGCGCATCGTGGAGACGTGCGTTGCGGCAAGTGTGAGCATGTGTTCAACGCGTTGGACAGATTGGCAGAAGTTGAAGACGAAGAGATAGTCGAGGCGATAGCGCCGCCAGCCTCCGTAGCTGAGGAATCTGTAGTTGAGACACTGCCGGAGCCTGAACCGCAATCCCAGGTAGCTATTGATGATATAGAAATCATTGCGGAGCATGACGAAGCGCTTGAAGCACCGGCTGCTGAATCGCAATCAGCTTCATCCGATGCGGGCGAAGGGGTAGAAAATGAGTATAAAACTCCTGAAATAACATCCCCCGAGCCTGCTCAACCAGTTTTCAATATCACCGATTTCAGCGTCCCTCCATCGGCAACCGTCCTCAGTCCGACCATGATGGACGATGCCGCCAGAAACAAGACGGGCACATCGAAAAAGAGCGGTATCGCGAAGTTCCTGATGGTATTCGTCGTGCTGTTGTTGATCCTGTTGACGCTGGCGCAAACCGCTTATTATCTGCGTTCAGACATCGCAGCGCGCTGGCCACAAGCCAGACCTTATCTGGAACAGGCCTGTACATGGCTGCAATGTGAAGTGGGTTTGCCGAAAAAGGCCGACCTGATCGCGATCGATGATTCCGACCTGAAGGAAGATGTCGACCGCCAGGGGCTGATTCTGCTTTACACAACGCTGGTCAACAAGGCCGACCATAGTCAGGAATTCCCGCTGCTGGAATTGACGCTGACTGATGCCGATGATAAACCGTTGTTGCGTCGCACATTCCAGCCCGGGGAATATCTGCCGGCAGGCGCAGATATCCGGCGCGGTATCTCGGCACAAGGGCGGATTGATATCAAATTGTCGATGTCAGTGGAAGATGCTGCTGTCGCCGGTTACCGGCTGTTTGTCACTTATTGAGCACAGAATTTCAGTACAGGATTTTGCATTTCAGTCGCGCAATCTAATGAAAATCATGAGTCCGCATTCATGACTATCTATACAGGAATTATTTATAAGCGCTGTATGATTTGATTCATGCACTACACATTGTTTTGCAATGTGCTTAAAATCAGACAGGAGAATCAATCATGTGGACAAAGCCAGCAGCTACTGAAATGCGTTTCGGTTTTGAAGTAACCATGTACGTTTGCAATCGCTAATATCGATTGAAACGGTTTGAACCAGTCATGTACTGGTTCAAAAAGCAAAAAGGAGGCGAAAGCCTCCTTTTTTATTGCCATTACGGCAGGCTGGGATTTCTAATCTAGAGGTTCGGTCTTGGGTTTGTTGCAGATATGGATATCAATGCCATGTTTGTCAGCGGCAGCCTGTACGACTTTGGACACATCCTCCCATTTCAGACCGCCGAAACCGCAGCCGATCTTGGTCATGTAGAGCGGAATCTTGAGAAAGCTGGCGAAATCGGCGGCGTGGTTGACCACACGTTCGATCGCATTGATATCGGCATAGACCTTGCCATCCACGCCGTAGTCCTTTTGTGTCAGGCCGTTCAATACATAAAGATCCTTGTCCTCGATCTGCACTTCAACGACGCGCCCCAGTATGTTGCGCCCCATTTTGTTCGCAATCTGACAGTAGGAGCGATATGGCGGAAAGATCATGGGGAAGGTTGAACGCAGGGCAAGGGACTGGCCGAATCCCATCACGCCTTTGGTGTTGCAGCCGTGAAGAATCACCCCCTGCTGAATTTTGGTGAGATCCTGTTCGATTTCAATCAACTTGCCCATGAGTGTTCCTGCTTTGTTATTGATGGATTACGTAACATTATGCTACCAAGTCCTTGCAAGATAAATGCAGCAATTTACGTACCAAAATCGCAGTTCATGCAGTAAGCTTCATCTTTTTCCTAAGCAAGTGTTCCGACCATGGCTCAATATGTAATGTCCATGCTCCGCGTGAGCAAAGTCGTGCCGCCCAAGCGGCAAATCATCAAGGATATTTCGCTGTCCTTCTTTCCCGGCGCCAAGATCGGCTTGCTCGGCCTCAACGGTGCCGGCAAGTCCACCGTGCTGCGTATCATGGCCGGCGTCGACAAGGAATACGAAGGCGACGTGCAGTGGCAGCCCGGCATTTCCATCGGCTATTTGCCGCAGGAACCGCAACTCGACACGGACAAGACTGTGCGTGAGGAAGTGGAATCCGGACTGGGTGCCGTGATGGAGGCGAAACAGAAGCTGGACGAGATTTACGCTGCCTATGCCGAGCCGGATGCCGACTTCGACAAGCTGGCGGAGGAGCAGGCCAAATACGAGAACATCATTGCTGCCAGCGGCTCCGATGTTGAACACCAACTGGAAATCGCCGCCGATGCACTGCGCCTACCACCCTGGGAGGCGAAGATCGGCCCCTTGTCCGGCGGTGAGAAGCGTCGCGTTGCCCTCTGCAAGCTGTTGCTGTCCAAACCCGACATGTTGTTACTGGACGAGCCGACCAACCACCTGGATGCGGAGTCGGTCGAATGGCTGGAGCAGTTTCTCGTGCGCTTCCCCGGCACCGTGGTTGCCGTCACCCATGACCGCTATTTCCTCGACAATGCGGCGGAATGGATTCTGGAACTGGACCGCGGCCAGGGCATTCCCTGGAAAGGCAACTATTCCAGCTGGCTGGAACAGAAAGAGGCGAGGCTGGAGCAGGAAAACAAGCAGGTCGATGCCCACATGAAAGCCATGAAGCAGGAGCTGGAATGGGTGCGGCAGAATCCCAAGGCACGCCAGGCCAAGTCCAAGGCGCGTTTGAGCCGATACGAGGAAATGAGCTCGGTCGAATACCAGAAGCGCAATGAAACGCAGGAAATCTTCATTCCGCTCGGCGAGCGGCTGGGCGATCAGGTCATCGAGTTCAGCAATGTCAGCAAGTCGTTCGGTGACCGTCTGCTGATTGATAACCTCAGCTTCAGCGTACCGCCCGGCGCCATTGTCGGCATCATCGGCCCCAACGGCGCCGGTAAATCCACCC
>PHCM01000296.1 GCA_002842255.1 Betaproteobacteria bacterium HGW-Betaproteobacteria-2
GATGACTTTGCTCACCATCTGCCATTTGCCCAGATTGATCTTGGAACTGCTGGGGAAGGTCAGCGAAAACAGGATCAGGGACAGGATCAGGTAAGCCGGGTCGAGCCCGCCTTCGACCCAGAAGGCGATGAACCAGAGCACCAGCGTGATGACCAGCGGGTCGAGCAGGGATTCGGTGGTGTACAGCAGGTTGTCACGGGCAATTGCTGCACCCAGGCCCTGGCGGCCTAAACGGGAGGACTTATAACGACTCATTGGATGCAACGGATGTAGGGAGTGGCGCTGACATTTTTGCTGATAGTTTCGCTACGGCTTGCGTGCGATTGAGCACATCAAGTTTCTTGAAGATGCGCTGCAGATGGTTCTTCACGGTGAACGCACTGATGTCGAGAATCATGCCGATCTCGAAATTGGTTTTGCCCTTGCGCACCCATTCCATGATTTCCTGTTCGCGCATGGATAAAGCCTCCTGCCCGTCATCAGCCAGTTGCAGAGGCGTTACGGTTGCTTTGTGGGCATGACCGGGCTGGCCGATCTGCCTGAGCATGCAGTCGATGTATGGCACCAGTGTTTCCAGCATTCTCCTGCTGGCTGGCGCCGGCGTTTCTGATTTGCTCAGCACCAGGTAGAGGCAATCGTGGTGACCGCGTTTGTCCTTTATGGCATGGACGACGGCGGATTTCATTTGCCTGAAGCTGCCACCCAGCTGCTCGTAGCCGAACGGGTCTTTTTCCGACAGGCCGTGTTTCATGCTGACGGTAAATGGTGCGCATGAATGCTCGGTCCAGTAGTCGAAAAGGCGTTTCAGCAGTGGGATCAGCTTGGCATTCTGTGCCTCGGAACCATGCACATCCGGCCAGGGCGAGACGATATCGACGGAGATGAGCCCCAACGAGAAGTCGCCCCATGCCGCGATCATGATGTCATGAGGCAGGAACTGCTGCAGGTTGCCTTGCGACCACAGCATGAACTCGAAATGAGAGCGTACCCGTAACGACTCGTGTACGAGACCGAAAAACTGCGTTTTCTGAACATCGTCCAGCTCAGTGTGTAGTGACATATCTTCAATCTTCACAATAGTTTTCTTGGATTGTTTGAAATGGGCTGCAGTAAAAGCGTGTTTGCCTTTTCTGCTCCTCCAGCCCGAAAGCCCGAATGACATGTTTGATTCATCGGTGCGTGACTTGCATGTACGGCCGATGATCGGGTCGGCATCAATCAATGGACTTGCCCGATGTGCCCGCCCGGGTTGTATATGGCAAAGACCGTGCCATGTTCTCAAGCTATTGTTTTGTATTGATATTTGTTCTTTTCGCATGAGTCGCCAACTGCAGAATCTGTCTGCAAATGACGACAGCAGATATTTCAAAGATGTTAAGTAATTGATTTCAATTGATTAAACATGTCTCAAGTCGCAGACATGTTTGAAATGCGTCCGCAGAAAGCCCGACAGCACGGCGTTTCAGGCAAGACGGAGTGTTGTATATGAAGTGAAAGGGCGTAGTCCGAACGGCCTATTGTTGGATTGCGGCCGGATTCCTAAGATGGCTGGCATTGAGAAGTGGGCATTGTGAATTGGCATGGAGGCATAAAAGCCATGCTGGCCAGCCTGAGCAAGTCCGTCTGATTCTCAATCATTTATCAACTTTTTGGTTTGCTTGGATTGAGATGGCGATTGAGATGACCGACAGCTTGAAACACAGGTACAGCGACCTTGAGGATCTGGGCAGTGCCGACCGCTACATGGATGAGATTCTGGAGATCGTTCATCAGATCGGCCTGTTC
>PHCM01000297.1 GCA_002842255.1 Betaproteobacteria bacterium HGW-Betaproteobacteria-2
GGCGTTGGGCTGGCCGGTCAGCGACAGCGGCCCGGCACCGGGCTTGCCGATCTGGCCGGTGGCGAGATGCAGGTTGATCAGCGCGGCATTCTTGTCGGTACCGCTGGTGGATTGGTTCAAGCCCTGGCAATACATGGAGAGCGTCGGGCCGGCACCGAACCATTTGGCAGCGGTGATGATGTCGGCTTCGCGGATGCCGCAGATGTCAGCCACCATCTTCGGCGTGTATTCGCGCACCGTGTTCTTCAGGGCATCGAAACCCTCGGTATGGCTGTTGATGTAAGCCATGTCCAGCAGGCCTTCCCACAACATCACATGCAACAGGCCGTTGAACAGCGCGACATCGGTGCCCGGCAGAATGGCCAGATGCAGGTCTGCGGCTTGCGCGGTATCGGTACGGCGCGGGTCGACCACGATGATTTTCAGGTCCGGGTTTTTGGCCCGGGCATCCTCGATGCGGCGATAGAGGATAGGGTGGGCATAGGCGGTGTTGGAACCGGCGATGAACAGGCAGCCGGCATGGTCGATGTCTTCGTAGCAGGCGGGAGGGGCATCGGCGCCGAGGGTGGCCTTGTAGCCTGAGACAGCCGAGGACATGCAAAGCCGTGAATTGGTATCGACATTGTTGGTGCCGATCAGGCCCTTGGCCAGCTTGTTGAAGACGTAATAATCCTCGGTCAGCAATTGGCCTGAGATATAGAAGGCGACGGCATCCGGGCCGTGTTCGTGGATAATCTCGGCAAAGCGGTCGGCGATATAATCCAGCGATTCATCCCAGCTGACTGTCTGCCGGGGCAGGTCGCGGCCACGCCGTAACTCGGGGCTGAGGGCGCGCCCTTCCGCTTTGGCACTGAGATGCAGGGTAGCACCCTTGGTGCAGAGGCGGCCGAAGTTCGCGGGATGCTGCGGGTCGCCGCGAACGCCGACAATCCTGTCAGCTTCGCTCTGGATGATGACGCCGCAGCCGACGCCGCAGTAACAACAAGTAGATTTGGTTTCTTGCATACCGGTCTTTTTGAATAGCACTATAGTTTTTTAGCCACAGAGATCACAGCGCGCAGAGACAAACCCTTTGCAGGGGGCTCCTTGTGGCTGGTTTGTGCGTGCGCTGTCGATTCTGTGGCTGAACATGATCAAATCTCGAGGTATACCGCGCCGTCTTCCACCTTCACGGCGAAACAGGCGGTGTGGCCTTCATCCGGTTCTTCGGCCTGGCCGTCGACCAGGCTGATACGCCAGTTATGCAGCGGGCAGGCGACCTTGTCGCCGTAGACGATGCCCTGTGATAACGGCCCACCTTTGTGCGGGCAGCTGTTGTGCAGGGCAAACACGCGGTCATCTTCGGTGCGGAAGATGGCGATCTCGCCCTTTGCGCTGCGTACCAGGCGCGAACCCAGTTTGGGGATGTCGTGCAAGGCGACGACTTTGGTCCAATCACTCATACATTTTCACTTTCACGAAACAAGTAACAAATAGATCAAAAAGAAATTCATCAGCAGGGAAAAAAGCGCTATCCACTGCCATTTCATCAGCCCGGTCCTGGCCAGCAGGGGCGTGCGCGCAGGCGGCAGGATCGGCCTGGTTTCACCATATTCCAGCGCCAGCAGCATTTCCTCGGCGGTTTCAAATCGTAGTTCTGCATTCTGTCGAACAGCCTTCAGTACGATACTTTCCAGCCATTGCGGAATGTCGGGCCGGTAACGGCTGGGTGCTACCGGTTCGCCGAATCTTGGATGCTGGAACGGCTCAATCTCGCCGTAGGGGTAGCGCCGGGTCAACAGCC
>PHCM01000298.1 GCA_002842255.1 Betaproteobacteria bacterium HGW-Betaproteobacteria-2
GTGACACCTTCCGACAGTCTGGCCGTGCTGGCCGCCAATGCCAGCCTGGTGCCTGGTTATGCCAAGGGCATCGCCGGCATTGCCCGCTCGATGCCGACCAGTGCGGCGGCCGACCGCGTGGCGGAGGAGTTGGGCATCCCCTGTTATGAAACGCCGACCGGCTGGAAATTCTTTGGCAACCTGATGGATGCCGGCAAGGTGACCTTGTGCGGAGAAGAGAGCTTCGGCACCGGTTCCGATCACGTGCGGGAAAAGGACGGCCTGTGGGCAGTACTGTTCTGGCTCAATATCCTGGCCATCAAGCGGCAGTCGGTGGAGACGCTGCTCAAACGGCACTGGGCGCGTTTCGGACGTAACGTCTATTCGCGGCATGATTATGAAGGCCTGCCGACTGAGGCGGCCAACGGCATCATGCAGCACCTGCGTGCCAGTTTTGCCAGCTTGCCCGGCAAGGCATTCGGATCCTACACGGTCAAGAGCTGCGATGACTTCAGTTATACCGACCCCATCGATGGCAGCGTCAGTACTGCCCAGGGCATCCGTATTCTGTTCGCGGACGGTTCGCGCATCGTCTTCCGCTTGTCAGGTACCGGCACCGAGGGCGCAACGCTACGCATTTATCTGGAGGCATTCGAGCCGGACATGGCCAAACATGACCTCGACGCGCAGGTCGCGTTGGCGGAGATGATTCGCATCGCCCTGCAACTATCCGAATTGAAGGAAAGAACCGGCCGGGACCAGCCGACTGTGATAACCTGATAGCTCGTTGTGTAGCAAGTGATACGGCCAGCCATGCTGGCCGTTTTTTTGGTTTTCTTTAGTGCTCGACCTGCCTGATGGTCATTGTGCCCTGATACAGGCGCACGTCCATGCGGCCTAGAAAGGACATGCCGAGCAGCACATCGCCGCCGAGCCCCGGTGCGATCATGGCCGAGACATCCCGCGCTTCCACGCCGCCGATACGGATGGAATCCAGTCGCGTCATGTAGCTGATGCTCTCGCCGTTGGCCGTCTGTGTCCTGACAGCAGCGCGGCTCTGCAAGCCGAGACGGTCGGCCACCTGCTGCGAGATGGCGACACCGGTGGCGCCGGTATCCACCATGACATTGACCTTGACGCCGTTGATCAGCGCTTCGGCGCGGTAATGCCCGTCCAGTCCGCGCTGCAATACCACGGTGCGGTCTTCGCCGAGCAGATGCAGCTTGTTCGGGTTGAGTGCACTGTCGGCCAGATAGAACAGGACGGCGGCCAGCGCGATCCAGATTATCGCTAGTGTGATTTTGCCTGAGCTCATGGCGTTCCGACGCCCATGTTCAGAACGGCAGCACGGCAGTGGGTGCCGCTGCCAGGATGATGGAACGGAACTGCGCCTGGATGCGTTTCAGCGCTGCCTCGTTGTCCGCCTCGAAGCGCAGTACGATCACCGGGGTGGTGTTGGATGGGCGCATCAAACCGAAGCCATCCGCATATTCGACGCGCAGGCCGTCGATGGTGATGACCTCGTTCGCGCCTTCGAAAGTCGCCGATTTCTGTAATGCGGCGATCAGCTTGTGCGGCTCGCCTTCCTGCATCTGGATATGCTGCTCCGGCGTGCTGACGCTGTCTGGCAAACTGTTCAGCGCAGCGGAGGCATCGTCGACCTGACTGAGGATTTCCAGCAGGCGGGCACCGGCATAGAGGCCGTCGTCGAAGCCGTACCAGCGTTTCTGGCCGTCGCGGCTGTCATTGAAGAACACATGGCCTCTCATCTCGCCGGCCAGT
>PHCM01000299.1 GCA_002842255.1 Betaproteobacteria bacterium HGW-Betaproteobacteria-2
ATTTCCGCTACCGCATCTTCAATGCCGACGGTGGCGAGGTCGAACAATGCGGCAATGGCGCGCGCTGTTTCGTCAAATTCGTGCACGAAAAGCAACTGACCGACAAACGCAGCATCGACGTGGAAACGGCGCGCGGCGTCATCACCCTGCAATTACAGGGTGATGGCCAAGTCACGGTCAACATGGGAGCACCCGACTTTCAGCCCGCGAACATCCCTTTTGCCGCGGAATCTGCGACCGAACCTTACGCGCTCGATCTCGGAGACGAATTCGTTGACGTTTGCGCCGTATCCATGGGCAACCCGCACGCAGTTCAGGTCGTTGAAGATATCGATCGCGCCGCAGTGGAGACACAGGGCCCGCTGATCGAGTCACACCCGCGCTTTCCACAACGCGTCAACGCCGGCTTCATGCAAATCGTCGACCCGCACCATATCCGCCTGCGCGTATTCGAGCGCGGCAGCGGCGAAACCCTGGCCTGTGGTTCGGGCGCCTGCGCCGCAGCTGTCAGCGGCATCCGGCTGGGGCTACTGCAATCGCCGGTTCGTGTCGGCATGCGCGGCGGCGAGCTCAATATCAGCTGGAATGGCGACCAAACCCCGGTATGGATGACCGGGCCAGCCACCACCGTGTTCGAAGGTGCGATAGATATTGGCGCCTTGAAAGCTGAAGCCTAAAATCGAAAAAACATCACAGGGAGTCATGATGCAATTATCTGAAGAAGCATTACCAAGCGCAGAGGAAGTGGCAGCCTATTTGCGCAAGAATCCGCAATTTTTCGAGCACCACTCTGCCCTGCTGACGGAACTCTACCTACCCAGCCCGCACGGCGGCGGCACGGTATCGCTGGCCGAGCGCCAGCAACTGGCGCAGCGCGACAGAATCCGCGTACTGGAAGCCAAAGTCGCCGAATTCCTGCAATACGGCAGGGAAAATGACCAGATCAGCGAAAAGGTGCATCGCCTGAGCCTGGGCCTGCTGGCCGCCCCCAATCTTGAGGTGCTGGTGCAGCTATTGATGCAGGACCTGCGCGACAGCTTCTCAGTCCCGCATGTCGGGCTGCGGTTGTGGTCCAACCCCAAAGATAGCAACGATGCCGGCAATGAAGTTTTCAAACCGATTGATGCTGAACTTCGTAGTTGGGCCCAAAGCTTGGTCGAGCCATACTGCGGCCATCGACCGGGCCTGGAGCTGGACAGCTGGTTTGGCGAGAATGCTGCTCCCAAGTCGTTCGCATTGATCGCACTGCGCAGCGACAAGGTTTCCGGCCTGCTGGCCATTGCCTCCGAAGATGAAAAACGCTTCCACCCTGAAATGGGTACCCAGTATCTGACCCGTATCGGCGAACTGGTCAGCGCAGCCTTGCTGCGCCATACGGAGCAATAGGCGCCAGGTCGGTGGACTACCTTGCCGGCTACCTTGAACATCTGGCATTCGAGCGCGGGCTCAGTCCACTGACACGCGAAAACTATGCGCGCGACATCCGGCTGCTGCTCACGCTGGCGGACAAAACACCGCTAAACGACCTGACCAGCAACCACATCCGCCGCTTCATCGGTAATGTGCATGGTCGAGGTAGCGGGGGCAAAAGCATTGCCCGCCATTTGTCAGCCTGGCGCGGATTCTTCGACTACCTGATCCAGCGTCACGGCTTCAGCAACAACCCCTGCACCGGCATGCGCGCACCCAAAAGCTCGAAGTCATTGCCACAAGCGCTATCTTCCGATCAGGCCATCCAGCTGGTGACAATCGAAGGCG
>PHCM01000023.1 GCA_002842255.1 Betaproteobacteria bacterium HGW-Betaproteobacteria-2
ATCCTGCTTGCACTGCTGACCATTGGTGGTGGACTCATGTTGATCGACGAGGCCTGGCGCAACATGATTACCGAAAGCGAGATTATTCGCGGTGCTCTGGTCATCCTCAGCGCATTCCTGGTGAGCGCTCTGCTTGAGTTGCCTTTCGACTACTACAAGACCTTTGTCGTTGACCAGAAATTCGGCTTCAACAAAATGACCCCTGCCATGTTCTTCAGTGACATGGTCAAACACAGCCTGGTAGGCCTGCTGCTCGGCGCACCGATACTGTTTGCCGCTTTGGCATTAATGCAAAGTTCCGGCGACTACTGGTGGCTTTACCTCTGGGTAGTATGGAGCGTATTCAACCTGCTGATGCTGGCCGTCTACCCGACATTCATCGCCCCATTGTTCAACAAATTTTCACCTTTGGCTGATGAACCGCTGAAAAAGCGCATCGAAGCACTGCTGACCAAGTGCGGCTTCAAATCCCAGGGCCTGTTCGTCATGGACGGTTCTACCCGCGGCAGCCACGGCAACGCGTATTTCACCGGCTTCGGTTCCAGCAAGCGCGTGGTGTTCTTCGATACCCTGCTCGACCGTCTGGACGGCAACGAGATCGAAGCGGTACTGGCACACGAACTCGGCCACTTCAAGCATCACCATGTCATCAAGCGCATCGTGCTGATGTTCGTCGTCAGCTTCCTCGGCCTCGCCCTGCTCGGCTGGCTCAAGAATCAGGGCTGGTTCTATGAAGGCCTTGGCATCACTCAGCCGAGTGATTACATGGCCCTGCTGCTGTTCCTGCTGGCGAGCCCGGTCTTCCTGTTCCTGTTGCGTCCGCTGCTGGCCAGCTACTCACGCAAGAACGAATTCGAGGCGGATGAATATGCAGCCAGAAATGCCGAAGCGAAGCATCTGGTCGAGGCGCTGGTGAAACTCTATCGCGACAACGCGTCGACACTGACGCCGGACCCGCTGCATTCCGCATTCTATGATTCGCACCCGCCAGCCAGTATCCGCATCTCGAAACTGGCCAAATTTACCGGATAACGAGAGGAAACCTGCCATGTCGAGATTACTGCTGTCCTTCAGTCTGATGCTTTTCTCCTTCACGGCAGGTGCCGAACCTTTTACCGAAGGTGACTTCAATATCGGCAAAAGCATGGTCGAGAAGCATTGCATCGCCTGCCATGCCGAACGCTTCGGTGGTGACGGTTCCGCCATCTACACACGCGAGAATCGCTTGGTGAAAAGCTCACGCGGCCTGCTGGCACAAATTCGCAACTGCAACACCATGCTCGACCTCAAATGGTTCGAGGACGAAGAACTACACGTGGCGAATTACCTGAACAAGACCTACTACAAGTTTGAAAAATAATTGAGCGAGACTCTGCAAGGCACCGTCACTGCCGCCTACGGCAAACGCTACGGCGTGGAACTGGAAGATGGGCGACAGATCAGCTGCGTCACACGCGGCAAGAAAAACGACCTGGCCTGCGGCGATGTCGTGCAGGTCAAGCTCACGGACAGCCATGAGGGCGTGGTCGAAAGTTTCAACTCCCGCAGTAGCCTGCTCTACCGCAGCAATGCCTACAAAACCAAACTGCTGGCGGCCAACGTCACCCAGGTCGTCATCGTGCTGGCCACGCAACCCAGCTTCTACGAAGCGCTGCTCAATCGCTGCCTGATCGCGGCTGAAGCCGCCGGAATCGGCGTACTGATCGTACTGAACAAATGCGATCTGGCCAAGAATGACGATGCCATGCAAGCCCTGAAGCTCTATCAGGGGCTCGGTTACCAGGTGCAGCCGCTCTCTGCCAAGCAGGACATCGAGCCGCTGAAACAATGGCTCAAGGGCCATACCAGCGTATTGGTCGGACAATCCGGCATGGGCAAATCGACCATAGTCAATGCGCTATTGCCTGACCTGCAGGTAAGGACGCAGGAAGTCTCCACCGTGCTAGACAGCGGCAAACACACGACAACCGCCGCTCATCTGTACCATCTTGATGAAAACAGCCATCTGATCGACTCTCCCGGTTTGCAGGAATTCGGTTTGCATCACCTGAGTGTCGATCAACTGGAAAGGGCATTCATCGAGTTCAGGCCGTATCTGGGCAAATGCCGCTTCAACAATTGCAGGCATCTGAAAGAACCGGATTGTGCCGTGATACAAGCGACTGAGTCTGGACAGATCGCTGCGCTGAGATTAGCCTGTTATCAGGACTTGTTGCGTGAAATTGGCTCATGAACACTGCACTGATCTCGCATCCTGACACTCTCTTGCATGTGATGGACGGATCCCATCCGGAATCGCCGGCACGCATCACGACCATCCACAATGCGCTGAGAACTGCCGGCATCGACCAGCAGCTCAAACATTTCGAGGCGCCTGCGGCCACTGACCTGCAACTCACCCGCGTCCACAGCAAAGCCTATGTCGAGCAGATCCGGCGCGTGTCACCCAAAGCGGGCCTGGTCAGACTGGATGCCGACACCGCCATGGGTCCGATGTCATTATCGGCAGCCCTACATGCCAGTGGCGCCAATATCCTGGCAACCGATCTGGTCATGAGCGGCAAGGTGCAGAATGCCTTCTGCTGCATTCGCCCGCCAGGCCACCATGCACACAAAGGGCGTGCAGCAGGATTCTGCATCTTTAATCATGTCGCAGTGGGTGTTGCGCATGCCCTGGAGCAGCACAAAATCGAGCGCGTGGCTGTGATCGACTTCGATGTGCACCATGGCGATGGCACGGAGGATATCTTCAAGGAAGATCCACGTGTCATGCTCTGCTCCACCTTTCAGCACCCCTTCTATCCGGGAACCGGTGCAAGCAGCAGGACAGATCACATGATCAATGTACCGCTCAAGGCAGGCACCGATGGACAGGGTTTCCGTCAGGCGGTGACGGCGGAATTCGCGCCGGCACTGGAACGCTTCAAGCCGCAGTTCATTTTCATCTCGGCCGGTTTTGATGCCCACGCGGAAGACCCGCTGGCGCAACTGGGGCTACTCAGGGAAGACTATGTCTGGATGACTGAATTCGTCATGGATATCGCCGCCCGTCATGCCAGCGGCCGAATCGTCTCATCACTGGAAGGCGGCTACCACCTGCCGGCGCTGGCAGAGAGCGCTATCGCGCATATCAGGGCGATGGCAAATCTATAGCAGATTTCAAGTGATTCCGGCTTGCATCGCCCTCTGCCGGCGCTACTGATATAATCCATCCCCATGCAAATCACCACACGCCTCGAATTTGATGCCGGCCATCGCATCCCCTTCCACAAAAGCCAGTGCAGAAACCTGCACGGCCATCGTTATGCGATTGAAATCACGCTTTCCGGAGACATCATCCAGCGAGAAGAGACATCGGACAACGGCATGGTGATGGATTTCTCCGACGTCAAGGCCATCGCACGGCGTGCGGTGGTCGATGTCTGGGATCACGCCTTCCTGGTCTACAAGAATGACGACGTCGTGCTGGATTTCCTCAAGAGCCTGCCGGACCACAAGACGGTCGTCATGAACAGCGTGCCGACTGCCGAGAACATGGCGGCCGAGGCGTTCCGCATCCTAAAGTCGGAATATCAGGACACCTACGGCAACCATCTGAAACTGGAACGTGTGCGCTTGTATGAAACGCCCAATAGCTGGGCCGATGCACTAAGCTGAGCCTTTAAGCGCTGAACCCTTGGCCCCGGCAAAGCAAAAGCCGAACACCCCTATCCACGCCAAACACATTTACCGGACTTTTCCAGTGCGGCAAGATATTCCTCATGCGAGGTCAGTTCCCCGGCATCAGCCTCAAGTACCGGCAGCGATTTGCCTGACGCCGCAGCATTGAATTCCATGCCGGATTCAGCATCATCCAGCAGGTCCATCATCAGCGTCTCCTGACCGCGCGTCATCGCCATATAGACATCGGCCAGCAACTCGGCATCCAGCAAGGCGCCATGCAGAGTCCGCTTGGAGTTATCGATACCGAAGTGACGGCATAGTGCATCCAGGTTGTTGCGCTGCCCCGGACGGCTGTCCTTGGCCATCTTCAGCGTGTCTATGACGCTGCAGCAGACCGACTCAACTTCCGGCCTGTCGATCTTACCCAATTCTGCATTGAGAAAGCCCACGTCGAACGGGGCATTGTGAATGATCAGTTCCGCATCGGCGACGAACTGCAGAAAATCATCGACGATATCTGCAAAGCGCGGCTTGTCCTGCAGAAACTCCAGCGTAATGCCATGCACTTCCTGCGCGCCCTGGTCGATCTCGCGATCCGGATTCAGGTAAACGTGAAAGTGATTCTTGGTCAATCGCCGGTTGACAGCCTCGACTGCGGCGATTTCGATGATACGGTGCCCCTGTGAGGGGGACAGGCCGGTCGTTTCAGTATCGAGAAAAATCTGTCTCATCATACTTTCCTGTTATTGATTGCTCTGTTCTTGATTGTCCGATTATTGCTTGCCATTCATGAACGGCTCCGCCCCTCTGTTCGCCAAGGCATCGGCGCGCTCGTTGCCGGCATGCCCCGCATGCCCCTTGACCCAGACCCACTCGACATCATGCAACTGCACCAGTTTGTCCAGATGCTTCCACAGGTCATCGTTCTTCACCGGCTTCTTGTCGCTGGTTTTCCAGCCCCGTTGCTTCCAGCCATGAATCCACTCGGTCATGCCCTTCTGCACGTAAACCGAATCCGTATAGAGCCTGACCCGGCAGGCACGCTTCAGGGCTTCCAGTGCCTTGATCACAGCCATCATCTCCATGCGGTTGTTGGTCGTCAGGGGTTCACCGCCACATAACTCGGTCTCGTGATCCCCATAGGCCAACCAGGCCCCCCAACCACCGGGACCGGGATTACCCTTGCAGGCACCATCGGTATGTATCTCCACAATATCCTTACTCACTTGCTTGCTGATTACCTTTCTGTTTGTTGTGCTGTGTCGGTTGTGTGCGTGTAGGCGCCACCACCAGGCTCTTCAAGCGGTTCGACTGGCGTCCCGGCCGGATCACCCGCATGCCGAGTACGCGCTTTCTGGCCACGATGAAATAGATGCCGCCTATCATCGGCCACCAGTGGTTGCCGATCCTGTCCATGAACTGACAGCGCTTGAGCCAGGTCGGATTGCTGAACGGCAACTTGTGACAGGCCATTTTCACTTCCACGATTTCAAGGTCCAGCAACTCGAGCCAGTCCCGGATTCTGGGCAAGGAGAAAAAAGTACCCTGCCACGGATAGCCTTTGCGCCTGGCCGCCATGCGCTTCAAACCCCAGGCGCTGAACGGATTGAAACCGCTGACGACAATGTGGCCTTCAGGAACCAGCACCCGCCCGGCTTCGCGCAAGGTCTGATGGGGGTCTTCGCTGAACTCGAGCATATGCGGCAACAGCAAAAGATCAATACTGCTGGTCTGAAACGGCAATTGCATCGACTGGCATCGGACTGCGCCAGCGGCGACATCTGCCCTCAGTGAGAACGGCATGCGGGAGCTCTGTAGCAGATCCATCTGCAGCATGCCGAGCTGAACTGCATTGAAACCGAAGATATCGGCCACTGCCGCATCGTACAGTGCCTGCTCTTTCAGCTGCAGATAAGCGCCGAGCGGCGAATTCAGCCAGGACTGCTGATCATGAAACAAGTGCCAGCCCCATTTTATGGACACGAAGCGATGCGAAGACTGTTATATTTGATGCCATGTTAGAGATTCTACCAATCCCGGCATTCAAGGATAACTATATTTGGTTAATTAATGACGGCAGGCATGCTGTGGTCGTTGACCCTGGCGATGCCGGCCCGGTATTTCAGTTGCTGGAACAAAGCGGACTCACTCTTGAAGCCATCCTCATTACGCATCACTGCCATGACCATATCGATGGCGTCGTCGAGCTAATTTCAAAATACCCGGTACCAGTCTATGCCCCTGCCAAGGAATTTTACGATTTTCCCCATACCCCGGTAGCCGACGGAGACCTGATAACACTCGCCGCACTTGACCTGAAACTCACCGTGATGGAAGTTCCAGGCCATACACTGGGCCATGTCGCCTATTACAGCCAACCCCTGCTGTTCTGCGGCGACACCTTGTTCTCCTGCGGCTGCGGACGATTGCATGAAGGAACAGCCGAACAGATGCATCAATCCCTGCAAAGACTGGCGCAGCTGCCGGCAGATACCCTGGTTTATTGCGCACATGAGTACACCCTGAATAATCTGGCATTTGCCCTGGAACTGGAACCGGACAACTTGGCACTGCAAAAACGCCAACAGGAAGTCATCGAGCTACGGACAGCAGATAAGCCCAGCCTGCCGACAACTATAGGGCTGGAGCTGGCAACCAACCCTTTTCTGCGTTGCGACAACAACACCATCCGGCAATCACTCAAACTGGGAGAAAACACAGTGCCAGCAGAGACTTTCCGGATTTTAAGAGAAATGAAAAATAATTATTAATCATTATGTTATGTTTACTTTCAAACAAAGTACTTTTACTTGACGCATCTACCCGCATTTCGTTACCATCTACAGACTTTTCATTGACCGACTCTGCCACATGCCAGCCAAGCTGCTACTGATTTCAGCTATCTTGTTTCTTGCAGCCGCGCCATCCCTTGCGGCAACAGAATTTTATCCGGACGAATCGGCGGCAACTGCGACCAGCACTCAGGAGCAGGTTACCAACGCGGCAGGCATCGTGCTGGAATTCGAGCCATCGATGCAATTCGAGGAGGAGGACATCTGGCAACGCATCAAGGATGGCTTCCGGCTTGCAGATGTTGACTCTCCGCTGACGCAAAAACACGAAACCTGGTATGCCTCGCGCCCGGACTATATGCAGCGCATGATCGCACGCAGCGAGCGTTATCTGCATTTCATCGTCGAAGAAGTGGAGAAACGCAACATGCCCAGCGAGATTGCCTTGCTGCCGATGATTGAAAGCGGGTTCAATCCCCAAGCGTTGTCGCGCAGCCGTGCCGCCGGCATCTGGCAATTCATGCCAGTGACGGGCAAGCATTTCGGGCTTGAACAGAACTGGTGGGCCGATCATCGCAAGAATGTCACGGCTGCCACTTATGCCGCGCTGGACTACCTGCAAAAACTGCATCTGATGTTCGGCAACTGGGATCTGGCATTGGCCGCCTACAATGCTGGCGAAGGCACAGTCAGACGCGCAATGGAAAAGAACCGAAAACAAGGGCTGCCGACGGACTACGCCAGTCTGGCATTATCGGAAGAGACCAGAAACTACGTGCCAAAATTGCAAGCCATGAAAAACCTCATCAGTGACCCCGAACGCTATGGCCTGATGATCGACAGCATTCCCAACGAGCCCTATTTCACCAGAGTTTCCGCACCGGAACAGATCGACACTGAGTTGGCCGCCAATCTGGCAGGCATCCCGCATGAAGAATTCGTTGCTCTCAATCCCGAACACAACCGCCCTGTGATTACGGCCAAAGCCGGCAACAACCATGAAATCCTGCTGCCTGTGGAAGCCGCCGATATCTTCATCAGCAACCTTTCCAGCTATGAACAACCACTCGTCACCTGGCAAACCTACCATGCGAAACGGGGGGAGAAAGTCGAAAAGATCGCAAAGAAATTCGGCATCAGCACCGCTGAATTCCGTAGCGTCAACAGTCTGCCCGGCAACAAGGCATTACCGGAAAACAGACTAGTCCTTGTCCCGGCGAAGTACACAAGCCAGGAACAAGCCTCCACGCTGGATAAAAACCGCATTGAATTGCTGAATGCCAGCCGCCATACGGAACTCCATGCCAAACAAGCTATCAGACACGAGGTTGCTGCAAACGAAACCCTGTTTGCGATTGCCCTGCGTTATGGCGTCACCGTCAAGCAGATCATGACAAGCAATCAGTTAAAAAACAGCCGCCTGAAGATCGGGCAAATACTGATGATTCCGGCAGGTGGCAAGGCTTCGATACAGAAGCAGGCTGCGAACAAAGATCAAACATTCATAGCATTGGCGAACTCTTGAACACACACAATCCGGCATTCCTGTTGTCAGTAAATCTCCGGCCAGCTGATGCCGGAAACACTATAATCCATCGTTACACACCCGTCTAAGTCAGTTTCCGGTCACCATGTCGTTCACTCGTCTGCTCTGCCTTACTCTCCTCACTCTGCTTGCAGGCTGCGGTGAACCGCAACAGGACCCGAACGTCGATTATGATCAAGTCTATCCAGCTGTCGACGGCGGCAACATGATCAACGCCATGACAGGCGAGCCCAGCGGGCTGATTCCCATGATTGCCGGCGAATCGGCAGCCTCCGCCATCGCCTCCAACATCTTCAACAGCCTGCTCAAATACGACAAGAATCTGGAACTGGAAGGTGAACTGGCGGAATCATGGACGATTTCACCTGATCACAGAACCATCACCTTCAAACTCAAACCTGACATGAAATGGGCAGACGGCCAGCCCCTGACGAGTGCCGACGTTCTCTTTACCTGGAAGCTGGTGACCGATGAGAATACACGCACACCATATGGCTCCGACTACAAGCTGGTCATCAAGGCTGAAACACCGGACACACGGACTTTCCGTGTCAGCTATCAGGAGCCTTACGCACCGGCGCTGGATACCTGGGCAGGCCTGCAGATACTGCCAAAACATCTGCTGGAAGGACAGGACATCAATACCACGGCATTCGCTCGCAACCCGGTCGGCAGTCATTATTACAAACTCGAGCAATGGCGTAACGGCGAGCGCATTTCGCTGATCAGAAACCCCCTCGCCACCCAAGGCGAGGCCAGAATCGAGCGCCTGGTGTCACGCTTCATCCCGGATGCCGCTTCGCAGTTCCTGGAACTGATGGCAGACAACATCGACACCATGAATCTCAACCCGATCCAGTATGCCCGCATATTCCCTTCCAGGCCCGATCTGACACAAAAGATTGGCCTCTACAAGGAACTGGGCAACAGCTACACTTATCTGGGTTTCAATCTGAAACGCAAACCTTTTGACGACATCCGCATACGTCAGGCCATCAATTATGCGATCAACAAGCAGGAACTGATCGACGGCGTACTGCTGGGCCTCGGCGAGCCGGTTTCATCACCCTACAAGCCCGGCACACGCTGGACCAACCCGGAATTGCAGCCCTATCCCTATGATGCACAGAAAGCCATCGCACTACTGAAGGAGGCCGGTTATGCCGACCATGATGGCGATGGAATTCTGGACAAGGATGGCAAGCCCCTGACTTTCGAGATGCTGACCAACCAGAACAAGCAGAGAGAGATGAGCGCAGTGCTGATTCAGCGCAGACTGAAGGAGATCGGCATCGATGCCAGAATCCGCGTGCTGGAATGGGCCAGTTTCATCGGGCGCTTCATCAAGACGGGCGAGTTTGATGCCGTGGTACTGGGCTGGAGCCTGTCCCTCGATCCGGATCAGTACAGCATCTGGCACTCTTCACAACAGGCACCGGGGCAATTCAATTTTATCGGTTACAACAATCCGCAGGTCGACAGGCTACTGGAACAAGGTCGCCTGGAGCTGGACATCGAAAAGCGCACGAAAATTTACCACGAGTTTGCCCGTCTTTTACTGGAAGACAGCCCGATCGTCTATCTGTATGCAGGTTACGGCCTGCCGGCGATCCACAAGCGCATTAAAGGCATTGATGACCCTGCCCCGCCAGCCGGCATCGGTCACAATTCCCATGAATGGTATATTCCGCAACCACTTCGCCGACTTGAGATAAGCGCTCAGTAACACCATGATCCGATACCTGTTGAACCGGCTTTTATGGATGGTGCCGCTACTGGTCGGCATCAGCCTGATCTCGTTCTTTATCATGCATTTGGCACCGGGCGACATCACCGCCACTGAAGCGAGCTTTGATCCCAAGGCCAGCGAAGAATCCCGACAGAAACTGCGCGAGCTTTACAATCTGGACAAACCCGTCATCGTACAATATGGCTTGTGGCTCAAACGCATGGCAACACTGGATTTCGGCACTTCCTTTGCCAGCCATCAACGTCCTGTGTTCTGGCAGACTACCGACGAACAGGGCAATGTACGCAAAGGCATGATTCAGCAGGCCCTTCCCGTCACGCTACTGATCAACGTTCTCAGTCTGGTCCTGATCATCGCTGTTGCATTGCCGCTTGGCGTGATCTCGGCATTGACGCGTAACCGGGCACCGGACCGCGCCATCACCTTCTTCGTCTTCATCGGCTTCGCCATCCCCGGATTCTGGCTGGCGTTGATGCTGATGTACTGGACCGGTGTCGCCAACAACTGGCTGCCGATTTCGGGCCTGCACAGCATCGGCTATGAGAACATGGGTGCCATCGCGCAGATATTCGATACTCTGAAACATCTGGTACTGCCGGTATTCATCTCAGGACTCAGTGGCCTTGCCGGCATTTCGCTGTTTGTCCGCAACGGCATGCTGGATGTCCTGCATCAGGATTACATCACGACCGCACGCGCCAAAGGTCTCAGTGAGAATACCGTAGTCTACGGCCATGCGCTGCGCAACGCGCTGCTGCCATTGATCACCATTTTTGGTTTGTCGATACCGGGTCTGATCGGCGGCTCGGTGATTGCCGAATCGATCTTTGCCATCCCCGGCATGGGCAAACTGTTCTATGACGCCGTATTGATGCGCGATTTCCCGGTCATCATGGGCATCCTGACCATCGGTGCAGCACTGACCCTGATCGGCAACCTGCTGGCCGATCTTGCCTACGCCTGGGCTGACCCACGCGTTCGTCGGGGAGTCATGCAATGAGGCGCGCCCTGTCCAATCCGATGGCCTTCGGCGGCTTTCTCATCATTGCCGTCATCATGATGCTGGCACTTGCCGCGCCGCTGATCGCACCCTTCGACCCGGAAGCCATAGACGTCAAATCCATCCTCCTGCCGCCCTCCTCCACACACTGGATGGGAACCGACGGACTCGGCCGCGATGTCTTTTCACGCATGCTCTTTGGCGCCCGAGTGTCGCTGATGGTCGGCATTGTCGCAGTCGGCATCGCCACCCTGATCGGCATTGTGCTGGGCTCCATTTCTGGCTATTACCGGGGCTGGGTTGATGTGTTCATCATGCGCCTGGTCGATGTCATGCTGTCAATCCCGACCTTCTTTCTGATTCTGGCCGTCATCGCCTTTCTCACCCCGTCGATCTGGAACATCATGATTGTTATCGGCCTGACTTCCTGGATGGGCGTCACCCGCTTGGTGCGCGCCGAATTCCTCAGTCTGCGCAACCGCGAGTTCGTCATGGCATCAGAAACGCTGGGGGCACGGGATGGCCGGCTGATCTTCAGACACCTGCTGCCCAACAGCCTGACCCCCATCATCGTCAGCTCCGTCCTTGGCGTTGCTAGCGCCGTGTTGGTCGAATCCGGCCTCAGTTTTCTCGGACTTGGCGTGCAGGCACCTCAGTCCTCCTGGGGCAATATCCTGACAGACGGCAAGGAATATATCGAATTCGCCTGGTGGTTGTCGCTGTTCCCCGGTCTGGCGATTCTGATTACCGTGTTGGGGTATAATTTGCTCGGAGAAGGGCTGCGGGACGCTCTGGATCCACGCAGCTCCAATTAACAGCTTGAGCACCTACAGATACGCTGGATGCTCAGCCAACACATACGCCTTAAATTCAAGTATCCATACATAAAGAAGGAAAATCTCATGGGATTTCTAGCCGGAAAACGCGCACTTATCGTCGGTCTACTCAGTAACCGCTCCATCGCTTACGGCATTGCCGAAGCCATGAGGCGCGAAGGCGCCGAACTTGCGTTCACCTACCAAACCGAAAAATTCCAGGATCGCGTCACCAAGCTGGCAGCTGAATTCGATTCCAGCATTGTCCTGCCCTGCGATGTCGCTGACGATGCGCAAATCGACGCCCTGTTCCCGGCGTTGTCCAAACACTGGGATGGTTTCGACATCCTGATTCACTCTGTCGCCTTTGTGCCCAAGGTTGCCCTGGACGGCGATTATCTGGAAAGCGTGACGCGCGAATACTTCCGCATCGCACACGATGTCAGCTCCTACAGTTTCTCGGCATTGGCAAAAGCTGCACTGCCGATGATGGAAGGCCGCAACGGCAGCATGCTGACCATCAGTTATCTGGGCGCCGAACGCAGCCTGCCCAACTACAACGTCATGGGTCTGGCCAAGGCCAGTCTGGAAGCCAACGTGCGTTACATGGCGCAAAGCCTGGGCTCCAAGGGCATCCGCGTCAATGCCGTATCCGCAGGCCCGATCAAGACACTTG
>PHCM01000300.1 GCA_002842255.1 Betaproteobacteria bacterium HGW-Betaproteobacteria-2
CAGGGCTGCAGAGATTCTGGACATTATCCTGCGCGATGAAATCGGCCATGTCGCTATAGGTAATCGCTGGTTCGGCTATTGCTGTGAACAGCGCGGTCTTGATGTCATCGAGACTTATGCAAGTCTTGCCAGAGAGCACAAGGCGCCGGTGTTGCGAGGCCCCTTCAATCTGGAAGCGCGCCGTGCGGCAGGGTTCACCGAGTTGGAGCTGGCACTGCTGCATTGAAAACTTGCAGCACTTGAATTTAAGGCCTTGAATAAAAAAGCCCGCAGTCATTGCGGGCTTTTTGACGTGAATCTCAGCGCTTATTTCACTGTGGCGGATTCGATGACGATAGTCTGAATTGGCATGTCGCCGCCATCGGTTGGCAGGGTCGAGATGCGCTGCACGACATCCATGCCTTTGACCACCTTGCCGAACACCGCATAGCCCCAGCCGCGCTGTGATTTGTCGGTGTGGTTGAGGAAGGTGTTATTGGCGACATTGATAAAGAACTGTGCGCTGGCCGAATGCGGGTCGCCGGTTCGCGCCATGGCTACTGTGCCGATGTTGTTGGCCAGCCCGTTATCGGCCTCGTTCTTGATCGGCTCGCGTGTTGGTTTTTCGTTCAGATTCTTGTCCATGCCGCCGCCCTGAATCATGAAGCCGGCAATCACGCGGTGGAAGATGGTGCCGTTGTAATGACCGTCTTTCACATACTGGACGAAATTGGCGACGGTGTTCGGTGCCTTTTCGCTGTTCAGTTCGAGTACGATCAGGCCGTGGCTGGTTTTCAGCTCAACCAGCGTGGGCTGCGCATGGGCGCCGAATGAGGCGAGTAACAGGCTTGATGCAATCAATAAACGCTTGAGCAATTTAAAACTCCTTGAGAAAAATCAGGCGGTGAAAAGGTGAATGAGACCGTCGAGACCGGAATAGTTCAGCGCATAGCTGGCCTGTTCCTGCACGATGGGTTTGGCGTGGTAGGCGACTCCGGCGCCGGCGGCAGCCATCATCTTCAGGTCGTTGGCGCCGTCGCCGACGGCGATGATCTGATCCTGCTTCAGACCCAGTTGCTGGCCTAGCTGGGTCAGGGCGTCCGCCTTGACCTGGGCATCGACGATATTGCCCAGAACATGGCCGGTCAGTTTGCCATCGATGATCTCCAGCGAATTGGCACGTACATGATCCAGGCCGGCCATGGCTTGCACGCGCTCGGCAAAGAAGTCGAAGCCGCCCGAAACCAGCAGGGTCTTGATGTTGTGCTGTTTGCAGCAGGCGATCCATTCCAGTGCGCCCGGGTTGAGTTGCAGGCGCTCATCGATGACACGCTGCAGTGCCGATTCATCGAGACCTGTGAGCAGCTTTACGCGCCGGCGCAGGCTTTCGGCGAATTCAATCTCGCCGCGCATGGCGCTTTCGGTGATCTCGGCCACTTGCGGCTTGAGGCCGCACATGTCGGCAATCTCGTCTATGCATTCGATACTGATCAGCGTGGAGTCCATGTCCATCACCACCAGGCCGATGTTGTTCAGCGTGTGCTGATTCTGTACATAGGCACAATCGATCTTCTCGGCGGTGCAGAATTCCACGACTTGCGGTGAGATTTCCTGCTGGTTCGGCAAATAGTAGGCATGTTCGCCTACCTGGGTGAACTGTTCGCCGCGATAACCGGGAACCAGGTGGGTGAGGGTGACCAGATGCTGGTTGCGAATGGAGGGACCTTGAACTACGAGACGCATGCTTGAGTTTCTTGATTGACTGATTTCGGC
>PHCM01000301.1 GCA_002842255.1 Betaproteobacteria bacterium HGW-Betaproteobacteria-2
GTAGAATGCGCCTTGAAGCTGGCCAGACAGTCGCCGCTCACGCAAGTGAGGGGAGGAAAGTCCGGGCTCCAAAGAGCAGGATGACGGCTAACGGCCGTACGCCGTGAGGCGAGGAATAGGGCCACAGAGACGAGTAAACCGCAAGGTGGACGTGAAACGCGGTAACCTCCATCCGGAGCAAAGCCAAATAGGGTAGCGATAGCGTGGCTCGCGCTGCTACCGGGTAGGCTGCTTGAGCGTACGAGCAATTGTGCGCCTAGATGAATGACTGTCGCCCGCCGCAAGGTGGGAACAGAACCCGGCTTACCGGCCAGCTTCAACTCTTAATACTTTGCCTGGCACTTTCACGCGGACGCATGACTCCGCGATTTGAATGCGCTGTTTTGCCAGTCAGATATCCGCTGTTGAGATGTCCTATGCAGACGTGGCGTCTGTTTTGCCGGCATTGAGTTTCATGTGGTTTCTTTCACTGCCTTGATCCGTGCCTCACCGCTTTCCCGTTGCGCAATTTTTCCCACAAAGAAAAATTCAAGCACATCCCCAAGAGTCCTAATAAAGCACATTCACTTAATTTTCTATCTTGTTAATTATTAAGGAATTATTTTTTATCACAAAAATCCGCTAAGTCATTGTCCTGTAAAGGAAAAATCACAAAAAAGGGCTTGCATCGCCCATTTTTTTTATCTATAGTGGGTGGCAGTGGAGAAAAGTGGGTTTTTGTGGGAAGTTGTCATCTATCTGTCGTGCTCATCTCATGACGTTTTAGTTTGGCATTAATGCTTTAGTTGTCTGGTCGGCAACTTTCCACGCTTTAATAAGAGGGGTGGCGAACTTCATGTTTCGCGGTGCAACATCATTGAACCTGGATGCCAAAGGCAGGCTGGCTGTGCCGAGCAAGCATCGTGATGCTTTGCAGACGCAGTGCGCCGGCCACCTGGTGTTGACTGCGCACCCTCATCGTTGCCTGTTGTTATACCCTCAACCTGCCTGGGAGCCCATCCAGTCCAAGGTCATGTCACTTTCCAGTTTTGATAAGCAATCGAGTGCATTGCAACGCCTCCTCGTCGGTTATGCCGAGGACCTGGAGCTGGACAGCGCCGGGCGTCTGCTGGTTTCTCCTGCGCTGCGCGATTTCGCTGGCCTGGAAAAACAGGCCATGCTGGTCGGTCAGGGCAGTCACTTCGAATTATGGAATATAGAAGCATGGCGCGCTCAGCTGGAACGCGTCATGTCCGGCGACGAGATGTCGCTACCCACCGAGCTGGAGGGTTTTTCGCTGTGAGCGTTGGCCTGAGCCAGCCTCCCAAACCTTCAGCCTCTCAATCACCCGAATCGCCTCCACAGGTTACGGACTTGAACGCCAACACACATATCACGGTTCTGCTCGATGAAGCCGTCGATGCGCTTGCCATCAAGCCATCCGGCGTTTATGTCGACGGTACTTTTGGTCGTGGTGGGCACAGCCGCAAGATACTGGAGCGATTGGGTGCAGAGGGTCGCCTGATTGCGCTGGACCGTGACCTGGCCGCGATCGCCGCTGCCGCAGCGATTCAGGATAAGCGTTTCCAGATTATTCACAG
Source organism: Betaproteobacteria bacterium HGW-Betaproteobacteria-2 (assembly GCA_002842255.1). Classification (GTDB taxonomy): domain Bacteria; phylum Pseudomonadota; class Gammaproteobacteria; order Burkholderiales; family Methylophilaceae; genus UBA6140. The sequence goes on from PHCM01000301.1 coordinate 1,581, forward strand.
TCATTTCTCGGCAATCAGCCAGGCCTTGGCTGACGCCGGGGTGCAGCAGGTGGATGGCATCCTGCTGGATATTGGTATTTCTTCACCGCAGATCGATGTAGGTGAGCGTGGTTTCAGTTTCAGGTTTGATGGTCCGCTCGATATGCGCATGGATCAAAGTCGCGGCAGAAC
>PHCM01000302.1 GCA_002842255.1 Betaproteobacteria bacterium HGW-Betaproteobacteria-2
ACGCTGCCAGCCACCCGCACCTGCCAGAAAACTGAAGGCCGCGCCTTCATTGTGATAACGCACCAGATCGAAAAAGCTGGTGATATAGAGATGCTCGCCAAAAGCAAAAGCCTGCAACACCAGATGCTTGGTGTAGAGATCGAGCGCGATAACAATCGCGCTGAGTCCCAGCCACTTAAGCATGACTTCTGGCTTCACCTGCACCGAACAAATTGCTCACGCAACGACCGCAGATGGTCGGATGTGCGGCATCGGCACCGACATCGGCGCGGTAGTGCCAGCAGCGGTCACATTTGGCATGCGGGCTAGCAGTAACATCGATTCTCGCATTGCCATTTTCGGCCATATGTAGAGTAGCGCGGGAGGTGATCATTACAAAACGCAGCTCATCACCGAGTTTTTCGAGCGCTTCATACTCTTCACCCGTTGCATAGAAATCTAGCTCAGCCTGTAAAGAAGAACCTACTTGACTTGATGCACGTACAACCTCTATTCCTCTCATGGCTTCGGCACGAACTCTTCTAATGATCTCCCATCGATATTTCAGGAAATTGTCGTATTGCGGCAATGATTCTGGAACAACAGCCTCTGTTTCCCAGCTTTCTGACCAATCATGCAGAATGACCAAATCATCTTTATTTGGATAAAGCGTTTGCCATACCTCTTCTGCCGTAAAACTTAAAATTGGCGCCATCAATCCTGCTAAAACGTTTGTGATTTTCCAAAGTACCGTTTGCGCGGATCTACGTGCTTTCGAATCTTCCGCAGTTGTATATAGACGATCTTTAAGAATATCTAGATAAAACGCTCCCAAATCCTCAGAACAGTATTGCTGCAACATTTGTGCAACGCGATGAAATTCATAAAGGCTGTACGCATCCCGGCAATTCAAGAATAGTTCTCTTAACTGCCCGAGTGCGTACTGATCAATTTCAATAAGATCATTCGTTGGAACTGTTTGCGTTTTATCATCGAAATCAGCCACATTTGCCAATAAAAAACGCAAAGTGTTGCGAATGCGGCGATAGCCCTCGGCCACGCGCTTCAATATCTCGTCGGAAATGGTCAGCTCGCCGGAATAATCGGTCGAAGCCACCCACAGGCGCAGGATATCGGCACCGTAGGTATCCATCACCTTCTGTGGCGCGACGACGTTACCCTTGGATTTGCTCATCTTGTGGCCTGAGCCGTCGACGACGAAACCATGGGTCAGCAGCGCATCGTAAGGCGCACGGCCGTCGATAGCGCAACCTGTGAGCAAGGAAGATTGGAACCAGCCACGATGCTGGTCTGACCCTTCCAGATACAAATCAGCGGGATACTTGAGTTCGGCGCGGCGCTTGAGCACGGCGGCATGCGTCGCACCGGAATCGAACCAGACATCCAGCGTATCGGTGACTTTCTTATATTCTGTGGCGTTGTCCGGCGCATGTTCGGCGAGAAATGCCGCGCCATCCAGCGAGAACCAGGCTTCGATGCCCTGCTGCTCAACCTGCAATGCGACTTTCTCCAGCAATTCCAGCGTCTGCGGATGCGGCTCGCCGGTTTCCTTGTGCACGAACAGCGGCATCGGCACACCCCAGTTGCGCTGACGCGACACGCACCAGTCCGGGCGGTTTTTGATCATGGCTTCCAGACGCGCACGACCCCAAGACGGAAAGAATTCGGTATTGGCGACGGCCTGATTGGCGTGCTCGCGCAAGGTCTTGCCTGATGCATCCTGCTCGTTCATGCCGATGAACCACTGG
>PHCM01000024.1 GCA_002842255.1 Betaproteobacteria bacterium HGW-Betaproteobacteria-2
TCTGCCTTGATTTTTGAGATGTACTCCGGCGCAATGTCGTAACTGCTTTCGCTGCCCTGGCCTTCGAACAACTGCCCGTCGAGGATGCGCTGGCGCAAGCTCTGAATTGTGGCGCCGGAAAGCGTCTCGCCGGCTAGCACCATTTTCAGGCCGTTATAGTCCGGCGGGTTGTGGCTGCCGGTGACCATGACGCCGCAGTTCGTCCCCAGATGGTAGGCGGCGAAATAGACCATGGGCGTGGCCACCATGCCGAGGTTGATGACATGGATACCGGTCTTGCGGATGCCACGCGACAGGGCAGCGGCGAGTTCGGGGCCGGAGAGCCGGCCGTCATAGCCGATGCAGATTTGCGTCTGGCGCCGCGTGGTGGCTTCCGAGCCCAGCGCCTGGCCGATGGCCTCGACGATCTCGGGGGTGAGGGTCTTGCCGACGATGCCGCGGATGTCGTAGGCCTTGAAGATTTCTGCCGGAATTTGCATGGGTATTACCTTAAGTATTTTGGTCAGTGTAAAGAAAACGTAATAATCGCTCAGCCAGCCAATCATTGGAACCTGTGCTGACAAAACCGGCATGGCCGCCATGCCGGGGGAAATCCAGGCTGACCAGGCTTGAGACTTCGTCCTGCGAGGGCAGGCATTGCTCCGGCAGAAACGGGTCGTTGCGGGCATTGATCAGCAGCGTCGGTAGCCAGATGTCGCGCAGATAAGGCCGACAGCTGGATTGCTGCCAGTAATCGTCCGCACCATGAAAGCCATGCAGCGGCGCGGTAAACAGGTTGTCGTAATCCCACAGGTTGTCGGCCTGCTGTATGCGGCTGTAATCGAAATCCAGGCGATGCTTGCGAATCAGGTCCAGCGCCTTCGGTTGCAGGGTTTTCAGGAAGATTCGGCTATATAGGCGGTTGAAGCCCAGCCCCAACACCTTGCCGGTCGCAGGCAGGTCGAGCGAGGTGGAAATCGCCGCTGCCTTGCTGATGAATTTGCCAGCCTGCATTTTTTGCTCACCCAGCCATTTCAGCAATACATTGCCACCGAGCGAAACGCCAACGGCGTAAATTTCGCCATGTTCCTGCCGGCGAAAGCGTTGCAGTATCCAGTCGATTTCGGCCGAATCGCCGCAGTGATAACTACGCGGTTGCCGGTTGGCCTTGCCGCCGCAACCGCGGAAGTGCACCACCACGCCGCGCCAGTCTTTATTGCCTACTGCGGCCATGATGCGTTTGGCGTAATGCGACTGCGAACTGCCTTCCAGGCCATGAAACAGTACGACCAGCGGTTGGTCGGCTGTGACCGGTTTTTCCTGCTTCAGCCAGTCCAGTTCGATAAAGTCATCATCCGGCGTTAGCCAGACCTCGCGCCTGTAGCTGACTGCAGGCACGGGCATCCAGCTGGCGGGATAAATGGTCTGTGCGTGTCGGCCCTGCAACCACCAGGGTGAGCGGTAACTGTCCTGCACTTAAACCTTATTCGGCTTCATCCATCCATGCCAGCTGAATCGCTTCCAGAATCTTCTCGCCGCACTTGTTCGGGTCGTCCTCAAAGCCTTCCAGCTCCTGTACCCATTCGAACAGGTCGGTGAAGCGGATGGTCTTCGGGTCGATCTCCGGATACTTGTCGTATAGCGCTTCTGCGATGCGCTGGCTGTCAGTCCATTTCATTTTGCGTCCTTATTTAGTCAGATGATTAAAGCTTGGCTCTTACATATTGCAGCGGCCATTTCACCTCAGCGCGCAACTCGCGGGCGGCACGTAGCGGCCAGTAAGGGTCGCGCAGCAACTCGCGCGCCAGCAGCACGGCGTCGGCCTGCCCGGTAGCGAGGATATGCTCGGCCTGGCTCGGCGACGTGATCATGCCGACCGCGCCGGTGGCGATGCCTGCCTGCTGGCGGATAGCGGTCGCGAACGGCGTCTGGTAGCCGGGCCCGACCGGGATTTTGGCATCCAGAATCAGGCCGCCGCTGGAACAGTCGATCAGGTCGACGCCGATCTCCTTCATCCATTTCGCCAGTTGTACCGATTGTTCGATATCCCAGCCGCCTTCCACCCAGTCGGTGGCGGAGATACGCACGAACATGGGTTTGTCCTGCGGCCAGAAATCGCGCATGGCACGTGCCAGGCGCAAGGCCAGACGGCAGCGGTTTTCCAGACTGCCGCCGTATTCGTCGTTACGCTGGTTGGATAGCGGCGACAGGAAAGAATTCAATAGATAACCGTGGGCGCAGTGCAGTTCCAGCACCTCGAAGCCGGCTTCCAGCGCGCGGCGGGTAGAGGCCATGAATTGCTCGAAAATAACGTCGATCTCGGCCAGCGTCAGCGCGTGCGGTGTCGCATGCTGCGGGGTGACGGCGATAGCGGATGGGGCGACTGTCTGCCAGCCGCCCTGGGCGGGCGTCAGGTAGTGGCTGCCGTTCCACGGCGTATCGCAGGAAGCCTTGCGGCCGGCGTGGGCGATCTGGATGCCGGCGATGGAGCCTTGTTGTTTGATGAAATCGACGATGGGCTTCAGCGCGTCGCGTTGTGCGTCCGACCACAGGCCGAGACAGAGGGGCGTGATGCGGCCTTCCGGGCAGACGCCGGTGGCCTCGACAATCACCAGTGAGGCGCCGCCGACAGCGCGGCTGCCGTAGTTGACCAGATGCCAGTCGTTCGGCATGCCGTCGGTGGCTGAATACTGGCACATGGGCGAGACGAAGATGCGGTTCTTGAAGGTGGTTTCGCGGATTTTGAGCGGGCTGAATAACTTGGACATGGCATCGATCAGTAGAAATTTGGTCGATTGATTATAGCGCGGCTTGCAGCAGGCGGACGGGGCAAAAAAAGAGCCCTGTCAGGGATCATTGCAAATCACTGACAGGGAGTCGGAGGAGAGTGTTGGGAGATCAGCACTTACAGTATTGATTTGCAAACTCTGTGCCAGATAATTTTATGCAATAAAATCATTGCCTTGTGGTTATTTCGGCAGTGCTGAGGTGGTTGCTTATAACCAGTTGGCTGGCTATAACCACCAGTTTCTGCTGCTGGTGCTGATGTGAATTCGAGACAGGATGTCTGCGCCCGGACCCATTGAACATGATAAAATCAAGTCATTTTTAAGCCTTTGGATAATTACCGATGTTTAGCAGAGCAAAAACCCTGAGCGTTGTCGATCCTGAACTGTGGCAACACGTCGAAAACGAGCGTCATCGTCAGGATGACCATATCGAACTGATCGCGTCTGAAAATTACACCAGCCCTGCAGTGATGGAAGCTCAGGGCTCGCAGCTGACCAACAAATATGCCGAAGGTTATCCGGGCAAGCGTTTCTATGGCGGCTGTGAATTTGTCGATCAGATCGAGCAGATCGCCATCGACCGCGTCAAGCGCCTGTTCGGTGCCGAATACGCCAACGTGCAGCCTCATTCCGGTTCGCAGGCCAATCAAGCCGTCTATTTCTCTATCCTGAAGCCGGGCGATACCGTCATGGGCATGAACCTCGGTCACGGCGGTCACCTGACCCACGGTTCTCCGGCCAACCTGTCCGGCAAGCTGTTCAACATCGTTGCCTACGGTCTCGACCAGAACGAAGAGATCGATTACGACGAAATGGAACGCATCGCCATCGAGTCCAAGCCCAAGCTCTTGATCGGCGGCGCCAGCGCCTATGCCTTGCGCTTCGACTGGGAGCGCATGGCGCAGATCGCCAAGCGCGTCGGTGCCTATTTCATGGTCGATATGGCGCATTACTCCGGCCTCATCGCTGCCGGCGTTTATCCGAATCCGGTGCCGCATGCCGATTTCGTGACATCCACCACGCACAAGACTTTGCGCGGCCCTCGCGGCGGTATCATTCTGGCCAAGGCGGAATTTGAGAAGTCACTGAACTCCAGCGTCTTCCCTAGCCTGCAGGGCGGTCCGCTGATGCATGTCATCGCCGGCAAGGCAGTGGCCTTCCTCGAAGCCTTCCAGCCAGAATTCAAGGTTTATCAGGAGCAGGTGTTGAAGAATGCGAAAGTGATGGCAGAAACCCTGGCTTCCCGCGGCTTGCGCATCATTTCCGGCCGTACCGAATCGCATGTGTTCCTCGTTGACCTGCGTCCCAAGGGACTGACCGGCAAGGCAGCCGATGCGCTGCTAGGTCAGGCGCACATTACCGTCAACAAGAACTCGATTCCCAACGATCCGGAAAGTCCGTTCGTCACTTCCGGTATCCGTATCGGTTCGCCTGCCATCACCACGCGCGGTTTCAGGGAAGAAGAAGCGAAGCAGGTCGCCAACCTGATTGCCGATATTCTGGATAATCCGGAGAACGAAGATGTCATCGCCGCCACCCGTGAAAAGGTGCGGGCATTGACCTCACGTTTCCCGGTCTACGGTCACTAGGCTATTCGGAGCAGCATGGGCTGTCCTGCCTGCGGTCTTGAACACGGTCTGCCAGAGGCGGATACACCGCTGGCGGATGTGCCAAATCTGGGCAAGGTCAGCGCAGGCTGGCTGCAACAGGCCGGTCTGCGTACCTTTGCCGACCTGCAGGCGATGGGCGCGGTGCGCGCCTGGCTGTTGATTGAGGCACTCGGCATCAAGCCCAGCCTGAACCTGCTCTATGCGATGGAAGGTGCACTGCATGGCAGTCACTGGCTGGAGGTCAAGCGCCAGCGCAAGACTGAATTACTGACGCAACTGGAAGCAAGCAGGGAGCAGGGTCTGATATGAAATGTCCATTTTGCGGTGCAGACGATACCCAGGTCATCGACTCACGGGTCAATGAAGAGGGTAATTCCATCCGCCGCCGCAGACGTTGCGCCAATTGCGACAAGCGCTTCACCACCTACGAAACTGCCGAGCTGCACCTGCCGCAGGTCGTCAAACAGAACGGCAGCCGCGAGGAATTCAGCCGCGACAAGCTGCGCCTCTCTTTTACCCGCGCGCTACACAAGCGTCCGGTGCCGACTGAGTATGTAGACCGTGCCATCGAGCATATCGTGCAGAAGATACTGGGGCAGGGCGAGCGCGAGATCATGGCGCGTAGTCTGGGCGAGATTGTCATGCAGGAACTGCGGCTGATGGACAAGGTGGCTTATATCCGCTTCGCTTCGGTCTACCGCAGCTTCCAGGATGTCGACGATTTCCATGACGTGATCCGCGATCTCGACAAGCGCGAGCAGGAAAACCACAAGGAAGCGCCGCAACGGCGCAGCACCGACAAGGCCAAAGCCGACTGAGTCCGGCACTGACTTTCAGCAGCCATCATGAAAGCGATCAAAATCCTCAGCCTGATCTCCTTCATCCTGATCTTCATTATCTCCGTCATGTTCTTCGGCTGGTGGGCCATGAAAGACTATTTCGTCTTCGGCGATAGCCGCTTCGACCAGGTGCAATGGATCACCGCCCAGCCGAGCGATGACAAACCCTGCTATCGCGGCGACATGGCCTTTGACCTCAAACAGCGCGTCCTGTTGCGCGGCATGCCCCGCAATATCGCCACCATCTTGCTGGGAAGGCCGACCTGGGAAGACCACGGCCAGATCGAATACGAACTTGGCTATTGCATTTGGCGTGAACATGGCCTCAGACTGTATTTCGACGACAACGACAGATTGATACGCAGCCGCATCGTCCAGCATTAGCCGCCCGGTGCCGGTGTATGCGGCAACCAACACCATAGACAAGATAACCGGCCATGCAGCTGCACATGGCTAGGCAAACCGAGACACGAGATGCTGAACGAACACGATTATCACTACATGGAAGAAGCGCTGGCGCTGGCCGCACAGGGCTTGTACACCTGCATGCCAAACCCGCGCGTCGGTTGCGTCATCGTCAAGGATAGCGTCATCGTCGGCCGCGGTGCACATCTGCGTACCGGCGAGCCGCATGCCGAAGTCCATGCCCTGCGCGAGGCAGGAGAGCAGGTCAGAGGTGCCGACGTCTACGTGACGCTGGAACCCTGCAGCCATCATGGGCGCACGCCGCCCTGTGCCGATGCGCTGGTCGCAGCCGGTGTCAAACGCGTGTTCGTCGCCATGCAGGATCCCCACCTGAAAGTCGCTGGTAGCGGGCTGGAAAAGCTGCGCCAGCACGGCATTGAAGTCCATTGCGGCCTGTTCGAACACGAGGCGCAGGCATTGAACCCCGGCTTCATTTCGCGCATGACGCGTGGCCTGCCGTTTGTGCGCTGCAAGGTCGCTGCCAGCCTCGACGGCCGTACTGCGCTGGCCAACGGCGTCAGTCAGTGGATCACCGGCGAGGAAGCGCGCGCCGACGTGCAGCACTGGCGCGCGCGCTCCTGCGCCATCCTCACCGGTATCGGCACCGTGCTTTATGACAACCCGCAGATGAACGTGCGCCGGCCGGATCTGGTCGAGATCAAATCCGGCAAACAGCCGCTGCGCGTCGTCGTCGACAGTCGTCTGCACATCTCGCCGGACGCGAAAATACTGGAGGGCGGCAATACGCTGGTGGCCTATGCTGTCGATGCCGAAAATAAAGCACAAGCCCTGCAGGCTGCTGGTGCAAAGCTGGTCAGCCTGCCGGATGCCGATGGCCGCGTAGACCTGCAGAAGCTGATGCAGCACCTCGCCTCGCTGGAGATCAACGAGGTGCTGGTGGAAGCCGGCGAGGGCATGAACGGCGCGTTACAGCAGGCCGACCTGATCGACGAATACCTGTTCTATTTTGCGCCGGTGCTGATGGGCAGCGCGGCGCGCGGCATGTTCGGCCTGCCGTCCATGACTGAGATGGCGCAGCGGGTCGAACTCGAGATTCTGGACATGGAAAAACTGGGCGCGGATATCCGCGTGCGGGCAAAACGCAGGCGCTAAGCCATGCTGATCGATACCCATTGCCATCTGGATGCCTCCGAGTTCGATGCCGACCGCACGGCGGTGATGGATGCTGCGATTGCGGACGGCGTCGGCATGATGGTGGTGCCGGCGGTCCATCGCGATACCTTTGCGCCCGTGCTGCGTCTGTCGCAGCAGCATGCCGAGTGCGCCTGTGCGCTGGGCATCCATCCCATGTATGTCGAACGCTCCACGCCTGATGATTTGCAGGCCTTGAAGCCGCTGCTGGACAATCCGCATGTCGTGGCGGTCGGCGAGATCGGTCTGGATTTCTTCGTCGAAGGCTACAACCGCGAAATGCAGGAGTTCTATTTCGTTGAACAGCTCAAGCTGGCAAAAGCCTTTGACCTGCCGGTGATCCTGCATGTGCGGCGCTCGATCGACACCATCCTCAAATATCTGCGTATATATAAGGTGCGCGGCGGCATTGCGCACGCCTTCAATGGTAGCGAGCAACAGGCGCAGGAATTCATCAAACTCGGTTTCAAGCTGGGTTTCGGTGGTGCCATGACTTATCCGCGCGCCACCAAGCTGCGCTATCTGGCCGAATATCTACCGCTGGATGCCATCGTGCTGGAGACCGATGCGCCTGACATGGCGCCGGAATGGCTGGGGCATGGAGCGCGTAACAGCCCCGAACAATTGCCGCGTATTGCACAGGTGCTGGCAGACCTGCGCCGGGAAAATATCTCTGAAATCATTGATATCACTGGCTTTAACGCCCTGCAGGCATTGCCAAAACTGACCCACTTATGCACACCAGCTCACAAGTCACATTAAGTAATGTTAAAAAATGTTAATAATCCAATAACATACAGTAAGTTATTGATTTATATATACAAAAACACGAGATTAAAAAATAGGCGATGGCAAAAAATCGTTATGGAATGGTAGCTTACATTTTGACGCAACATCAATCCACAAAGTTATCCACAGTTTCTGTGGATTCCCACACGAAGTCTGGGGTCACTGCTACCAGGGTATTTGACGCAGCAGATTCCTGCTGGAAGCTCAGAGTGAAAAACGCATGAAAGTCGCAGGACAACATTATCGAACCATCTGGCCGGAAAACGGCGGGCAGATGAATGGTAGCCAAGCGAATGGCAGTCAAACGGTCGCCATCATCGACCAGACGCAGTTACCACATCATTTCAAAACCCTGCGTGTGGATAGCGTGACTGCCATGGTCAGCGCCATCAAGACCATGCAGGTGCGCGGTGCGCCGTTGATCGGCGCCGCTGCCGCTTACGGCATGGCGCTGGCGACCAATGTAGACAGCGATGAACATGCACTCAAGCAGGCAGCACATGAACTGCTGGCAAGCAGGCCGACCGCAGTCAATCTGGCCTGGGCGGTGGAGCGCATGCTGCAAGTGCTGCTGCCATTGCCAGAGAGCGAACGCTGTGCCGCGGCATGGCGCGAGGCCGCTGCCATCTGCGATGAGGATGTGACTATCAATCAGGCCATCGGCCAGCATGGGCTTGCCATGCTGCGGACGTTGGCAAAAGAACTGCAGCGTCCACTCAACATCCTGACCCATTGCAACGCCGGCTGGCTGGCGACCGTGGATTGGGGCACCGCGCTATCACCGATCTACGCCGCGCATGATGCTGGCCTGGCCGTGCATGTCTGGGTCGATGAAACCCGCCCGCGCAATCAGGGCGCCAGCCTCACGGCGTGGGAGTTGCAGCAGCACGGCGTGCCGCACACCATCATCAGCGACAATGCCGGCGGCCATCTGATGCAGCATGGCCGGGTCGATTGCGTTATCGTCGGCGCAGACCGCGTGACGGCCACCGGCGATGTCTGCAACAAGATCGGCACTTATCTGAAAGCGCTGGCCGCATTCGACAACCGCGTGCCGTTCTATGCCGCCGTGCCGACGCCCACCATAGACTGGAGTATGTGCGATGGCCTGCGCGAGATCCCGATCGAGGAACGCGATGCAGGGGAGGTGGCCTATATGTCAGGCATGGCAGCTGATGGCAGCGTGCAGGCCGTGCGGGTGATCCCGGCCGGCAGCGCCGCCGCCAACCCGGCTTTCGATGTCACACCGGCGCGGCTGGTGACTGGCATCATCACCGAGCGCGGCATCTGCCCACCGGGCGAATTGCAGCGCATGATCAAGGAGGCGAACCCATGAAACCGGAAGCCATAAACCCAGCACCCATGAAAGCAGAACGCGAACAGCTACTATCTACCATGCAGCGTTTATTGCAATGCGGCCTCAACCGCGGCACCTCTGGCAATGCCAGTGTGCGTGTGGAGGGCGGTCTCTTGATCACGCCATCCGGCATGGATGTGGAAGACATGCTGGCGAGTGACATGGTGTTCATGAACATGGACGGTGAATGGGAAGGTGAATCGCAAGGTGCGCGCAAACCCTCCAGTGAATGGCATTTCCACCTCAACATCCTCAAGCAACGGCCTGAGATCAATGCCGTCATCCACACCCATTCGATGTTCGCCACCACGCTCGCCTGCCTGCGCAAGGATGTGCCGTCATTCCATTACATGATCGCCGTCACCGGCGGCAACACCATCCGCTGCGCGCCCTATGCCCTGTTCGGCACGCCAGCGCTGTCAGAGGCTGCGTTGAAAGCATTGGAAGGCCACCGCGCCTGCCTGCTCGCCAACCACGGCATGATCGCCCTGGGTGAGGATCTGAAACAGGCTAATGCGGTGGCAGTGGAAGTCGAAGCCCTGTGCGAGCAATACCTACACGCCCTGCAGGTGGGCGAACCAGTCTTGTTGAGCCCGCAGGAAATGATAGAGGTGTTCGATCAGTTCAAGGGATATGGGAGGTGGGAGGAGTAGCTAAGCTATTGAGGAACCTTACTTCATGGGAAAACTGTTGTTCCTAGTGAGGCCTAAAACATCAACAACGAATTGTGTCGTCGAGAATCCTTGAGGCTGATGTCCACAGAATCTACCTTCAGCTCGATCAAAAACGTAAGTAGTAGTTGCAACGACTGAATCATTTCTTAAGTCCTTGATCGTTATTTTTGCTCCACCTATGTTAAGGACATGAGGGATCTCAAGTGGTTCTGTGATAACAGCGTACTCACTTTCTAAACTTCCCGACTGTACGCCCCTGTGGTCATTTAGCACGTATTTTGTGTACTTGACTCCATCAGGAATTGCCTCGCCTTGCTTTACCCAGTAGCTATTAGTTTCATAGAACAGTATCTGGCCACTATTCAATAGCCCTAAACCTATAACACCTCCCCCAGAGTTATACCAGAAGCCATACTTTGTCCTACTAAAGTACCCTGTCGCATCTGGGTCAAAGAATATTCCTCTTGTATCGGTGGGCCTACGGAATACATGTTCTTCAGCTACGTTACATATCTCTTTAAAGATTGCATTTCTTCTAGACTGAATCGAAAAAAGTGAGTTGTCCCCTACATAGTAGTAAACCGAATATATAGAGGCCGTGAGTACTATCCAACCACTCAATGCCACTCTAATAATCTGGATATTCTTATGCCTGACAAGTAAAAACTGCCCTATGGCAAAACTACCTATTGAGGTTACCCAAAGGAAATATCCCATGCCGTAAGCAGTAATAGAAGCATAGGTCGGGGCCTCACTCACCATAATCTTATGGTAAGCCATAAACGAAATTGCCAAGAGGAGCCCAACCATGCCTAGAACGGTTGACGTATCCTTATTTTTATATTTCCCCACTGCAAGGAAATAGAAAAGGTTTGCATACCATGAAAAATGCCCATCAAGAGGGCCCAGCCAACCCCACCCTAGTAGCACTAAGGACAGTTGCGCATCATGTCTTTCAGATAGGTAATATCCTGGCAGCAATAAACATAAGGCAAACAGGATCAAGCTAATTTTTATATGCAAATTTGAGGATTGATTCTCTACCCCAACCCCAACATCAGCCCTCTTATTTCTAATCTTGTGCCATACATTGAATGCGATGATTCCAAAAATTAGAATCAGCGGTATTCCAGAAATCAACTGCGACATAAGGTGAAGAATGTTCGGTCCCATCTGGTATTAAACTCCTCGATCAAAAATGTCGTGGGATAGTTTGCAATTTGCCGAGTTTTCTAAAGCATGTTGACTATCCGTAGGCAATTCAAGCAAGGAATCTCATTCATGTAAAATATTTCTCTTTAATTCATTGATTTATTTAATGGTATCAGAAATTATCCGTAGGTTATTCGGGAGTTTTTCCCGGAAACCGAGACCTTTACGTAGCTCTTCAAAAGCCTTGATCTCATGCAAGGTATCTTTTTATTCGAGTTTTTAGCCATATACATTTGAACTTACTGCGTAGGCGGCCATTTATCATTATATTAATTGATATATTGTTTGCCTTGCGTTGTGCAATGAGCGGAGCGCTTGGCGGCAATTGATGAAAGGATGCCTAATGAAAAGTTTGATTGCCCGATCCATATTTACCATCTGCGCTATGGTGATGTTCGTATTGCCGGCACAGGCTGAACCGGTCGCCAAGGTGATGGTGCTGGATTATCAGCTGAACGACATGACGGATTTGCCGAATGCACCGGAGGAACTTGAGCGCATCGCATATCTTTCCTCTATCTACAAGCAGCGCTTGGCAGAGGACGGCGTTGAGTTGGTGCCGGTGAACGAAGCGTTGCAGCATGCGGTGAAGAACGAATCCCCGGCCTATCTCTTTGACAATGTGCCGAATGCGGCGAAGATGGCACAGGGCAGTGGTGCGGATTATCTGCTGATTGGGGTGGCGTTGAAGTCGACTTATCTGTTTGTCTATCCGCGCATCCTGCTGGTGGATATCAGGACGGCGGACGTTGTGATGGCGCGGGCCGCACAATTGGAAAGCTCGTGGTCGGACGAGAACACGACGAAACGCACGGCCGAGAAGCTTGCTGATATGGTGAGCGAAGAACTGAAAACGCTGACAGCGAATTAAAGGTTTTGCAATTCTTGATGAATGGCTTGCAGCGCCTGTAGCGGGTCGGCGGCTTGCGTGATAGGGCGGCCGATGACCAGATAATCGGCACCCCAGGCGACGGCTTGTGAGGGGGTGACGACGCGGGATTGATCATCCAGGCTGGCGGTTTTCGGACGGATGCCCGGTGTCACCAGACAGAAATCTTCGCCCAGTTGTTTCTTCAACAGTTGCGCTTCCTGCGCGGAGCAGACCACGCCATCGAGGCCGGCTTGTCTGGTCAGGCTAGCTAGGCGCAGCACCTGGTTCTGCAATTCATCTTCCACCCCGATTTCTTTCAGCGCGGACTGGTTCATGCTGGTCAGCACCGTGACGGCAATCAGCAGCGGCTGGCGGCCACTTTTTGCCACACCTTCACGCGCGGCTTGCATCATGGCGGTGCCGCCGGAGGCATGTACGTTGAGCATCCAGACGCCGAGGCGGCTGGCAGCTTCGCAGGC
>PHCM01000303.1 GCA_002842255.1 Betaproteobacteria bacterium HGW-Betaproteobacteria-2
CGACAACACCACGGTCAGTATTGGGGCGGGAGCTGTATGCCCGCCAAAAAGTCCAACATTATATATTGCGCTTAGGATAAAGCGCAATATAAATCAGACACTACGTGCTTTTTCTACTACCTTACTGACTTTCCAGGTCTTGGTCTTGGACAGCGGACGGCTTTCCTCGATCACGACCAGATCACCTTCCTTGCACTCGTTGTTTTCATCGTGCGCATGGAATTTGTTGGAACGACGCACAACCTTGCCGATCAAGGGATGCTTAACCTTGCGCTCTACGAGCACGGTCACGGTCTTGTCCATCTTGTCGCTGACAACACGGCCGCTCAGAGTGCGGACGACTTTTGCAGCTTCTGTCTTTGCAATATTAGTTTGGCTCATGCTTGTACCTGTTTCGCTTTCTCAGCCAGAACAGTGCGCACACGTGCGATATCACGTCTCACCTTGCCCACCTGATCAACTTTATTCAACTGCTGGGTTGCCAACTGCATGCGCATGGAGAATTGCGCGCGGCGCAACTCGATCAGCTCATTGTTCAGCTCTTCAACAGACTTTGCTCTCAAATCGGATGCCTTCATGATTTAGCTCCCAAGATGACGGGTAATGAAAGTCGTCTCGATTGGCAGCTTCGCAGCAGCCAGACGGAACGCCTCACGCGCCAACTCTTCGCTGACACCGTCCATTTCATATAACATTTTGCCTGGCTGGATCTGGGCTACGTAGTATTCGGTACTACCCTTACCATTACCCATACGCACTTCAGCCGGTTTCTTCGAAATTGGCTGATCAGGGAAAACGCGAATCCAAACACGGCCACCACGCTTGATGTGACGAGTCATCACACGACGTGCAGCTTCAATTTGACGCGCAGTCAAACGACCACGGCCAATCGCCTTGAGGCCGAATTCACCAAAACTTACCTTGTTGCCGGTCGTTGCAATGCCCTTGTTACGGCCTTTTTGCATCTTCCGGAATTTTTGTCTAGCTGGCTGTAGCATTTTTCGCCCCCGACTTTCTTACTCTCTTTTCTGGTTCAGTACTTGCCGGCCTGGATTTCTTTTCCGGTTCGGCTGCTACCGCAGGCTGCTCACCCTTGTTAGCGAACACCTCACCCTTGAACACCCAAACCTTGATACCGATAATGCCGTAGGTGGTTTGCGCCTCGGCAACACCATAATCAATATCGGCACGCAGTGTATGCAATGGCACACGGCCTTCACGATACCATTCGGTACGTGCGATTTCGATGCCGTTCAAACGACCGGAACTCATGATCTTGATACCTTGGGCACCCAGACGCATGGCATTCTGCATAGCACGCTTCATGGCACGACGGAACATCACGCGTTTTTCCAGTTGCTGCGCGATGCTTTGTGCAATCAATGCCGCATCGATTTCAGGCTTGCGCACTTCTTCAATGTTCAAATGCACTGGTACGTTCATCAACCCTTGCAGGCTGGAACGCAAGGATTCGATATCCTCACCTTTTTTACCGATAACGATACCGGGACGCGCACTGTAGATGGTGATCTTGGCATTCTTTGCAGGACGCTCGATCACGATCTTGCTCACGGCAGCATGTGCCAGCTTCTTATTAAGGAAATCACGTACCTTAATATCGCTATTCAGCATTGCCGGGAAGTTCTTGCTATTGGAATACCAGCGAGACAACCAGTTTTTTTGGACGCCCAGACGGAAACCAAACGGATGTATTTTCTGACCCATAGTGATTCCTTTAGTT
>PHCM01000304.1 GCA_002842255.1 Betaproteobacteria bacterium HGW-Betaproteobacteria-2
ACAGAAATAAATAAAAAAGGCTGCTTAGGCAGCCTTTTTTATTGGGCTATAATTCACCGCTATGGCTGACGATACACTTGAATCTCTAAAACTTCCTCCGCATTCCGTCGAGGCCGAACAATCGGTGCTGGGCGGCTTGCTACTCGAGAATGAAGCGCTGGATAAAGTCGCTGACATTCTCAGTTCCGGCGATTTTTACCGGCATGACCATCGGCTGATATTCGAACATATTGCCAAACTCATCGAACATAACAAACCGGCGGATATCGTCACGGTCGCCGAGTCGCTCGACAATGCAGCCGAACTGTCTGCCGTCGGCGGCCTGGCTTATCTGGGTGCTCTGGCACAGAACACCCCCAGTGCTGCGAATATACGCCGCTATGCAGAGATTGTCCGCGAGCGGGCGGTCATGCGCAAGCTGGTGGAAGTAGGTTCCGGCATAGCCGAGAGTGCCTATAATCCGCAAGGCCGTGATGCGCAGCAACTGCTGGACGAAGCAGAGTCCAGAATCTTCCAGATCGCCGAGGGTGGCAAGCGCAGTGGTGAGGGCTTCCTCGACATCAAGGTATTGCTGCCGCAGGTTGCAGACCGCATCGACCAACTGTTCCAGCGTGATAACCAGAGCGAAGTTACCGGTATCCCTACCGGTTACACCGATCTGGACTCAATGACCTCAGGTTTGCAGCCCGGCGACCTGATCATTGTCGCCGGCCGGCCTTCCATGGGTAAAACCGCGTTCTCCATCAATATTGCCGAGAACGTCGCGCTCGATACCGGACTGCCGGTTGCCGTCTTTTCCATGGAAATGGGTGCAACCCAGCTGGCGACCCGCATGATCGGTTCGGTTGGTCGTCTGGACCAGCATCGCATGCGTACCGGTCGGCTTGAGGACGAGGACTGGGTCAGGTTGACTACGGCGCTTGGCCGCCTCAATGAAGCGCCGATCTTCATTGACGAAGGCGCCGGTCTCAACTCCTTTGACGTACGTGCACGCGCCAGACGCCTGCATCGCCAGACCGGCAAGCTGGGCCTGATCGTCATCGACTACTTGCAGTTGATGTCCGGTGCTACCGGCCGCCAGAGCGAGAACCGCGCGACCGAGATATCCGAAATCTCCCGCTCGCTCAAATCGCTGGCCAAGGAACTGGATGTGCCGGTGATAGCGCTGTCCCAGCTCAATCGCAGTCTTGAGCAGCGGCCTGACAAGCGTCCGGTGATGTCCGACCTGCGTGAGTCCGGCGCGATCGAGCAGGATGCCGACCTGATTCTTTTTATCTACCGTGACCAGGTCTATAACCCGGATTCGCCTGACAAGGGCACCGCCGAGATTATCGTTGCCAAGCAGCGTAACGGTCCGATCGGCCGGGTCAGACTGACCTTTATCGGTGAACACACACGTTTTGAAAACTTCACGTCCTCGGACGCCTATTAAGCCTATGCGTCCAATTTACGCCAGTATCGACCAGGGCGCGTTTCGTCATAACTTGAGTATCGTAAGATCACTGGCACCGCAATCCAAAGTAATGGCGGTGGTTAAGGCCAATGGCTACGGCCACGGCCTGCTGACAGCGGCCCAGGGGCTGGCTGAAGCCGAAGGTTTTGCCGTTCTTGGTTTGGAAGAAGCCATTTTTCTGCGGGATGCCGGTTTCAAGCAGACCATACTCATGCTGGAAGGCGTTTTTCAGGCGGATGAGCTAAGGGAAGTCGCTCGTGCCGGCATCAGCGTCG
>PHCM01000305.1 GCA_002842255.1 Betaproteobacteria bacterium HGW-Betaproteobacteria-2
TGCTGCTTGCGCGTCATCTTCTCGTCGTAGCTCAGCAGGTAGGCACGTTCAAACAGTGAGATGAGTATCTCGTAGATGACCAGCACGCGTTCCTGCTGCTCTTCGGTCAGGTCTTGCGTCATGGTTTGTGAACGCAGCTTGAGGTCCGGATTGGCCATCACCAGCTTGAGGAAGTCGGTGTAGTCGGCCGTCAACAACTGGTAGACCTCTTCGTCCTCGTTCTCGCGTTCCTTGCGCTGCTCGACAATGAAGGCAAAGATCGCCAGCGGCAGGCCGAAGACGGTGACGATATAACTCAGCAGTTCCCAGGATTCGAGATTCATGCCGTTACGATACCAGTTTCAGACCGATAATCGAACCAATTAACAGCACGAGGAACACCAGACGCAAGGTCGTGGCCGGATCGCCGAACCAGAGGATGCCGACCAGCGCCGTGCCGAAGGCGCCGATTCCGGTCCAGACGGCATAGGCCGTGCCCATCGGAATCACGGCGGTAGCCTTGGTCAGCAGCCAGAAACTGATGACGGCGCAGACCAGGAAACCGGCGGAAGGCCAAAAGCGGCTGAAGCCTTCCGATAGCTTGAGAAACGTGGTGAAGCCGATCTCGAACAGACCGGCCAGTACGAGCAATGTCCAGGCCATGTTGTCCTGCTATTATCTGACGTGACGGCCGGCTTCGTAGTCGACCGGGTCACTGGATTGATCGACATAGATCAGCTTGTCGGTGTCGAAGCCGAGATGTCTGGCCTGCGCGATCAGTTCCTGCTTGACCGGGTAGGAGAGCTGCGGCGTGCGGGCCAGTATCCAAAGGTAGGAACGGTCGGGGCCGGCAACCAGCGAATAATTGTAGTAGACCTTGTCCAGCGCGATGATGTTGTAACCGCCGTAGAACGGGCCGAAGAATGACACCTTGAGTTTTCCGACATCCGGTCTCTCGACGAAATAGGCCTTGCCTTCGGCTTCCTTCCATTCTTGTTTTTCAGTGTTGAAACCGCGGTTGATGACCTTGATGCCGCCATCTTCGCGCTTGCTGTAGGTGGCGGTGACGCGTTCAAGACCGCGCTCGAAGGAGTGGTCGAGGCGGGCGATCTCGTACCAGTTGCCGAGGGACTTGTCGGCTTCGAAGCCGCTTACCGGTTCTACGCCGTCCTGCGTATAACTGCAGGCGGAAAGGAACAGGGCAAAAACAAACAGCAGTCTGGTTTTCATGGTCGGTCTTGTGATGATGGGGTTTTGCTCAGACGCGAGAGGAACCGGTCCAGTTCCGTAGCGAATGCCTGGCGGTCGCTCTGGCTGAAGGAAGATGGCCCGGAGATGTCGACACCGCTGCCGCGCAGTTCTTCCATGAAATTGCGCATGGCAAGACGCTCCTGGATGTTACTCGCGCTGTAGAACTCGCCACGCGGATTCAGCGCATGCCCGCCTTTGGCAATCACCTGCGCCGCCAGCGGGATATCGGCGGTAATCACCAGATCTCCCGGCTTTATCTGCTTGACGATTTCATCGTCAGCGACATCAAAGCCGCCCGGCACCTGCATTGCTCGCAGCCAGGGCGAGGGCGGCACGCGCAACAGCTTGTTTGCAACCAGGATGGTTTCAATCTGTGTGCGCTCTGCTGCCCTGAATAGTATCTCCTTGATGACGACCGGACAGGCGTCTGCGTCTACCCAGATTCTAGGTTTTTCGCTCAAGCTTTAGCGCCCGCGATTGCCGCCTCTGTGTACT
>PHCM01000306.1 GCA_002842255.1 Betaproteobacteria bacterium HGW-Betaproteobacteria-2
AGTCGGCCCTATATTGATACCAAAGAGCCTGATGTGCGTGTGCATGCCTATCTGGCTGCTGAAGATTATCAGCTTTATATCGACACTTCCGGCAATCCGCTCTATCAGCGTGGTTTGCGTCGGGCCAGTGTGGAAGCGCCATTGCGCGAGAATCTGGCGGCCGGCATCATCCGTCTGTCCGGCTGGCAGCCTGGAACCCCGCTGCTTGATCCCATGTGCGGCAGCGGTACCTTCCTGCTGGAAGCAGCCATGATGGCGCTTGATATTGCGCCGGGTAGCGGCCGCCATTTCGGCTTCGAAAAGCTGAACAATTTCGATGCGGCGGCATGGGAAAAATTGAGGTTGAAAGTGCTGGGCAGAGCCAAGCCGGTCAGTTTCCAGAAGATCTACGGCAGTGATGCCGATTTGCGCGCTGTGCGCGTCAGTCGCGAGAATCTCAAGCAGGCCGGCCTGCTGGATGCCGTGCAACTCAGTCATGTCGATATGACCGAAGTGCCGGCGCCGGCGGAAAGTGGCGTTCTCATCGCCAATCCGCCTTACGGTATCCGCATTGGCGAGGATGAGGCCCTAGCGGCGCTTTACCCGAAAATGGCAGAAGCCTTGAAGCGTCGATTCTCTGGCTGGAACACCTATTTCCTGACCAATGACATGCGTTTGCCAAAACTGATGAGGTTGTCGCCTTCCAAACGCACACCATTGTTCAATGGTCCGCTGGAATGCCGCTTGTTTGAAATCAGGATGGTGGCAGGGTCGAACCGGAGGGAGAAATCATGAGCGATTCGCTGGCCGAACTGCGTGCAAGAATCAATCAATTCGTCAAGGAGCGTGACTGGGACCAGTTTCATTCCCCCAAAAACCTCGCCATGGCCATGATTGTCGAGGCGGCAGAACTGGTCGAACATTTTCAGTGGGATACGCTGGAAGAAAGCCATCAACTGGATGATGAAAAGCGCGAGCAGGTGGGGCAGGAACTGGCGGATACCTTTGTCTATTTGTTGCGTATCGCCGAAGTGACCGGTATTGATCTGATTGATGCAGCCAACCGCAAGATTGACCTGAATGCGCAAAAATATCCGGTTGAAAAGGTAAAAGGCAGCAACAAAAAATACACGGCCTATTAAGCGTGTGAATTAAGCAAGTCAAAGAACGGAGGAAACAACAAAGGGCGCTGCAGCGCCCTTTGTTGTTATTGCAGCGAATTAATTGCCGATGCGGTAGATTACTTCTTCATAGCCCGCGAGTTTTCCTGATTCCGCGTCGACTTCGATTTCTATGGTCTTGCCATCCTGGGTCTTGATAATGAATTCGTAGGAGATTTCACCATCGTCTTCCAGGTCGTATTCAATATTGATCACTTCGCCTGGATATTTATCTAGTGCAATCTTGATTGCGGCATCCAGACGTATCTTTGCTTTTGATTTGAATTCAGGCGCACTGGCACTGATTTCACGTTCGATACGGTTTATTTTGCCCGAGGAGGCATCGCATTCCACTTCCCAGTTTCTGCCATCATTGCCTTTGATGTCGATTTCAAATTGGGATTTTCCATCCTCAAATTCGTAGCTCAATGAATCCATCCTGCCCGGATGTTTGGCCAGAGCTGCTTTGACGCAAGCTGAAAGCGGGTCATGATGCGCCGCATTTGCGGGGTTGATGGATATGGTCAATATACCGGCCAATGCGATTGAAATTAGGCTCTTGTTCACA
>PHCM01000025.1 GCA_002842255.1 Betaproteobacteria bacterium HGW-Betaproteobacteria-2
AGCTGCTGCAGGACCTCGCTGGTATTTCTGACAATATCAGCCTGACCGAACAGCGCGATACGGCAGAGCGTAGTCCCTCGTTCAAGCTGAACCGCCCGGGCGGCAATATCGGCGTGCAGTTTGCCGGTATTCCCATGGGCCACGAATTCACTTCGCTGGTGCTTGCCATTTTGCAGGTCGGCGGTCATCCGCCCAAGACCAGTGAGGACATCATCCAGCAGATCCGCGATCTGCCGGGTGAATACCATTTCGAGACGTACATCTCGCTGTCGTGCCAGAACTGCCCGGAAGTCGTACAGGCGCTCAACCTGATGTCGGTGATCAATCCCAACATCACGCACGTCATGATCGACGGCGCGCTGTATCAGGATGAGGTCACCGAGAGGCAGATCATGGCGGTGCCGAGCATCTTCATGAACGGTCAGCATTTCGGCCAGGGCCGCATGACAGTGGAAGAGATCCTCGCCAAGCTGGATACCGGTGCATCGGCGCGTGAAGCCGAGAAGTTGAATGCCCGTGAGCCATTCGACGTGCTGGTGGTGGGCGGCGGCCCGGCTGGTGCCTCGGCAGCGGTCTATGCTGCGCGCAAGGGCATCCGCACCGGCATCGTGGCTGAACGTTTCGGCGGCCAGGTGATGGATACCAACGCTATCGAGAACTTCATCTCGGTCAAGGAAACCGAAGGGCCCAAGCTGGTCGCCGCTCTGGAAGAGCATGTGCGCAGCTATGAGGTCGACATCATGAATACGCAGCGCGCGGAAAAGCTGATTCCGGGCGACATGATCGAAGTCGAACTGGCCAACGGCGCCAAGCTGAAGAGCAAAACGGTCATCATTTCCACCGGTGCACGCTGGCGCGAACTCAACGTGCCGGGTGAAAAGGAATATCGCGGCAAGGGCGTGGCCTATTGCCCGCACTGTGACGGTCCGTTGTTCAAGGGCAAGCCGGTCGCAGTAGTCGGCGGTGGTAACTCCGGTGTCGAGGCGGCGATCGACCTGGCCGGTTTCGTCAGCCACGTCACGCTGCTGCAGTTCGACGACACCCTGAAGGCGGATGCCGTGTTGCAGAAGAAACTGTTCAGTTTGCCCAACGTCAAGGTTATCTGCCAGGCGCAAACCACCGAAGTGAATGGCGACGGTAGCAAGGTCAATGGCATCACTTATACCGACCGCGCCACCGGCAGTTCACATACCGTGGAAATCGCTGCGGTGTTTGTGCAGATCGGCCTCATCCCGAATACGGATTGGCTCAAGGACACAATAGAGCTGAGTCAGTACGGCGAGATCATCGTCGACGACCACGGCATGACTTCCGTGCCGGGCGTCTTTGCCGCAGGTGACGTGACGACGATTCCGTACAAGCAGATCGTCATTGCGCTGGGTGACGGCGCCAAGGCGTCATTGGGTGCGTTTGACTATCTGATCCGGCAATAGCGGATTAAGAGTTGGCAGGCAAGCCTGCCGCTCTCGCGCAACTGGGGCGAATGCCCCCGTTTTTTATCCGAAGGACTGCATGGTTGGTGGCTGCATGGCTATGTTGGGCATGCCAATGAAGTAGCCCTGTGCATAGTTGATGCCGATCGCTTTCAGTGTATCCAGTGTTTCCTGATTTTCGACAAATTCGGCTACAGTGTGGATGCCGATATCCTGACAAAGGTTGGAAAGATTCTGAACCAGCGCGAAATCGATTTTGGAATGCAGGATGTTACGCACGAAAGTGCCGTCGATCTTGACGTAATCAAAGTGCAATTCGCGCAGATAATGGAAAGAGTTGTAACCGCTACCAAAATCGTCCAATGCAAAGCCAAAGCCGCTTTCACGCAAGCTACTGAGGAATTTGCGCATATTGGATATGTCACTGATGGCATCACGTTCCAGAATCTCGAACACGATGCAGCGGGGAGGGATGTTCAGTTGGCTGCACAGTTCCTCAGCGTAGGACAGGGTGCCATGTCCCTGGATTTCTTGTGCCGAGAGGTTGATGAATAACTTGGTTTTGTCATGCTGTTTGCTGATTTGGCTGTTTTGGGATGCCAGTGCATTGTTGATGATAGTACGATCCAGTGCGCGACTAAGGCTGTATTTTTCTACAGTATTGATGAACATGCTGGCCGTGATGAAATCGCCGTTGGTTTCTTCCAGCCGTGCCAGCGCCTCATAGGCGAAGATTTCGTCGTTTGTGCAGTCGATAATGGGTTGATAAAAAGGCAGAATGCGGTTCTCCTGCAAGGCGTCGCGTAATTTCTCTGACATGTCGCGCGCACTGCGGCTCGCGGGGATGCGTTCGTCAAGCACCTCGACGGCAAGGGCACTGTCCTTGCCCATTTTCTTGGCACGGTACATGGCCATATCCACGTAGGTCAGCAACTCGGTGATATTTTCGGAATCATGCGGGAAGGTGGCAATGCCGATGGAAACTGTAAGGTGGAAGCGTTTGCCGTTTTCTGATTCGAAGGATTTGCTGCGCATGGCCCTGCCGATGTTGTCTGCTACAGTGCAGGCACCATTGCGGCCGGTTTCCATCAGTAGCAAGACGAATTCGTCGCCGCCTATACGACAGGCGATGTCTCCCTTGCGCAGATGTTTGCGCAGAATCTCGGCAACCGCGCACAGCGTGTTGTCGCCGGTCGGGTGACCGTAAGAGTCATTGATATCCTTGAAGTCATCGAGATCGAGCATCAGAATCGAGAATTCATGATGGTGGCGTCCCGATCGTCCGATTTCATAGTTCAGTATCGTGTTGAAATGGCGCCGGTTGTAGAGCCCGGTCAAGGGGTCGTTTGTGGCGTAATACTCAAGTTCGGACAATGTGCGAGAAAGTGCCTTGCTTGAGCCTACTATCATGACCATCACGGCAAGAATGGATCGAATCACACTTTCTTCCCGGGCGCTGAGCGTACTGGTCGATGCATAGGCAACGCCAAGCAGACCGGCAAGTTTTGGCGTGTGCTCGGGAATTGCCAAGGTAATCAAGCTGACATCATTTACATGCTGTACTGGGTGGTCTTTTTTGATAGTGAACTCTTCAATCTCAAGGGCCGTATCTTTTGGAAGATTGAGGTTTGAAACAATCTGCTGAGCCATCATGTGGCGCGCCTGATCCTTGACTTCCTCGCTGTAGTCGTCAAGGTAGTACAGATAGAGCGTGAGGTTCTTGTCTTCTGCAAAGGCGATATAGAAGAAGTTGAATGGAAAGATGGCGTGGAAGTCAATCAGGATGTGCTTGACGAACTCTCTCCATTGACTGACGTTTTCGTGGGACAGTATGATTTTTTCCAGTACGCGACTTTGGCGTTCCAGCAGGTCTTTATCAATAAGCGTGGAGGCGAGGTCTGTCAGCGTTTCGTTGAATTCATCCAACAATGCCTGCACATATGCCCCGCTCTTGTCCCATTGTCGTTGTCGTTCGTTGAAGAGCAAGTCCAGGGCTTGGTCGAGTCGGCCGCACTCATTCAGGACTTCCTGCAGGCTCGGCGTTAGTGTGGAATCGCCAGCCAGTTGAAGGCTGCGTTCCAGTTCCTGGATAACTTTCTCGTGCGAAACGCGGATGAGTCGCGTCAGGTAGCTGCCGAATATCTTGTTGCGGGTCTGGGTTTCAAGTAGCGAAGCCAAGCGGTTGATGACCCGCAGGCGAACCTCTTCCAGTTGGTTGGATGCGATAGCCATTAGAGGAATTGTTGCGGGAATCGTCCGCCGCTTTGCATGATGTCCACGCCACACTGCAGATCTTTCAGCCAGGCGAGGAATTCTGTTACTGCGGCACCACGATAAACCGGCCCATGTTGTGGCGCAATGATATCGATATCCAGATTGGCGATGGTTTCCAGCCAGCAGCGAATTGCACGGTTGGAGCACATGTAGCGTCGATGAAAACCCTCGATGTATGGCAGGTGCGCTGCAAAGTCGTCCACATAAGGGTCGTCTTTCTCCATGGGCATCATGGCTGCGCCAATATCGCCGCTGAAGAGAATTCTGGACACGGGGTCGTAGACATTGATCTGACCCTCCGAATGCAGGAAGTGTGCAGGAATGATGTGCAGTTTGAAATCGCTTGTCGGCTCCCATGACATGCCTTGGTCAGGTACACCGATGAAATGGCTCATGTCGGTGAAGCCGTAATGTGGCAGAAAGCGCATCCAGATGCGTGATACGTAAACCGGACAGGAGGTGAGTTCCAGCCAAGTGGTGAGGCCGCCGACGATGTCCGGATCCTGATGCGATAAAAAAATACCCTGAATCTGGCTGGGAGATAGGTAGTGCAGCATTTCTGCCAGCACTTTCGGCATTACACCGAAGCCGCCGGGATCGAGTAAAACACCGGCATCGTCATGCATGATCAGATACTGATTGGAGCGTATGCCGTCCTCTTCACCCGGCTCGCTTTCATTGAGCAGGACAAACCTATGCCTGCTGTCGTCGTGCAGCTTGATGTTTTGCATTTCTCCCCCGAGTTTTGCAACTGGATATTTCTAATATCCATAATTTTTTTATGGATATTATTTATTTAATATCACTTACGCAAGCAAATTGTGCCAACGGTGTTGTGGGGGATGGCGCACTACCATAAGGCAGTATTGGGGTTGGCGGAGTGGACGGGACTCGAACCCGCGACCCCCGGCGTGACAGGCCGGTATTCTAACCAACTGAACTACCACTCCTTATCTCAGGCAACTTTGCAGTTGCTAGCGAAGGCGCGCATCTTACCTCAAAGCGTGGGTAATAATCCAGAGGTTTGCAGCGCGGGTACTCAAATCTTTATGCAGTTATCAGGCATTAGATCGGTTTGGCTCATGCAAGTACCTGAATTGCTTTAGAATGGGCGCTTTTCAGAACTGCCGTGCCTTCAGGCCGGTTTCCCAGGCCGTTGAAAAACGTAGCGAGGGTGGCCAGATGCAAGGCGCACGGCGCGCAGCGACCGAGACATAACAAGGAGTTAGGCGAGGGAGCGAGCACCGCGCAACGCCGCAGATGGCTTGCCGCAGTAGTTTTTCAACAGCCTGTTATAGAGGAAAGTCATGAACAAAATTACCGTAGAGCATAATCCATCCGAACAGCGCCTGCAGGAGCTGGGCGTATCAAAATGGCCGACCTGGCAGAAGGAAGTGTCGGTTTTCCCCTGGGTATTCCCTGAGCAGGAAGTTGCCTACATCCTCGAAGGGCACTGCGTCATCATCCCCGAGAATGGCACCCCTGTGACTTTCGGCAAGGGTGATCTGGTGACCTTTCCTGCCGGGACCAAGGCCAGCTGGGAAGTCAAACAGCCTTTGCACAAGCATTACAAGCTGGATGGCAACATGCTGACGCAGATATGGGCGCGTTTGAAGTTGAAGTTTGGTTTGTAAGTATTTGACCGGCTGGACAATTTTGGGCAGTACCTAGCGTTACCACGTATTGCAAGCCCGCAAACTCTGGCGTATGGTCATATTGTAGTTTTCTATCGCTATCTGGCGGGAGGTAGAAATCGAAGCCTCAATGACTGCCAGCGAGTTTCCAATAAAAGTAAGACGAAAGGAGATTTGCAATGGACAAATTCACAACAATTCAGAAATTGATTGCAGCGGTTTTCGTTGTCGGCCTGTTTTCCGGCTGTGCTTCCACCAATCGCGTCACTGAACTTGAAGCGCGCCTGGATGAAGTCAGTGCAACTGCCAATAACGCTCAAAGCACGGCTGATCAGGCACTTGCCGCTGCTCGTGCTGCGGATGACAAGGCAACACAGGCCGGTGCAGATGCAGCTGCAGCCATGCGTGCAGCTGAGGAGGCCAAACGTCTGGCAGCTGATGCCGATGCAAAAGCTGACAGAATGTTCCAGAAGAGCATGACCAAATAAGTCGTTTTTGAAACGGCTGATGACGGGGTTGCCGGTACAAACCGGCAGCCCCGTTTTTATTTCGTCCGGCTTCAGGCGAGTTTGCCTGGTTCAGCCAACTGCATTTTTCTAATTGGTGACTATGGGAGCGATGACTGCATGATCCGGGGCACCGTCCAGAATCGGAGTGGCGATGCCGGATTTCTTCTGTAGCACGGTCATCGCCCGGTTCCAGTCGATGGATTCGTCCTCGCCGACCTTTTCCAGCACCGCTTGCATCATTGCCGTACGTTCGTCCAGAGTCTGCTCATGCTCCGATAAGGGCGGGAAAGTCTGCAGGTAGAGCTGACCCTGACGCCAGCCGGCGACATTCGCTTGATGCACGATTTTCACCGGCGTGCCGACTGGCACTTGCCGGAACAGCGATTCGATATCTTCCGGATAGAGCCGGATGCAGCCGTGACTGACGCGTCGACCGATGCCCCAGGGCTTGTTGGTGCCGTGTATCAGATAACCGGGCATGCCGAGGTTCATGGCGAATTTGCCCAGCGGGTTGCTCGGGCCGGGCGGCACGAAAGGCGGTAACGTGGTCCCTTCCTCTGCACGCGATTTGCGGATGGATTCAGGCGGATACCAGGTCGGGTCCTTGCGCTTGGTCGTGATGCTGGTGCGGCCGTAAGGTGTGCCCAGATATTCCCGGCCGATGCCCATCGGGTGCGTGATGACCTTGCCGGGTTGTCCGTTCTTCGGCTCGATGAAGTAGAACAGGCGCATCTGCGGGATGTTCAGCACCAGGCCGCGGCGCGGCGCTTTCGGCAACACATATTGGGTCGGCAGGATGACGAGCGTGCCTTCGCGCGGCAGCCAGGGGTCGATGCCCGGATTGGCGCGGGTGATCTCGTTATAACCGAGGCCGTGCCGGCGGGCGATGTCGAGTAGCGTGTCAGCTTCGCTAGCGACAACAAAGCTTATCTCGCCGATGGCATCTTCGCCTTCGGGCGGCAGTTCGAATGTGGCGGCAAGGCTGGATGGCATACCTGCCAGCAGCCAGCCGAATGCGAAAATGATCAGGGATATAAAGCGTTGCATCTGCATGGGCATCAATCCGTAATGACCTTATCAGCATAGCATCATGACGGCGCTTAGGCCACGCGCATGCAACTCCACCTTGCCTTGAACCATCGCTGCCTGCATCATGTCGATTCATGTAATCACTGCATTTTTCACCGCATCAAGGAAACACCATGACTCAAGCTTCCACCACGTTGCGCGAACTGCTCGGACTCGGCCTGCAACTGACCCCGCTGAAGGACTCCGCCTTGATCATGATCGATTGCCAGAACACGTATCGCAGCGGCATCATGCAGCTGACCAGGGTTGAAGCGGCACTGCTGGAAGCGCAAAAACTGCTGAAGCTGGCGCGGGCCTTGAACATCCCTGTTTTTCATATCCAGCACGATGCCGGACCGGGCACACCGTATGACATCACGGCCCCGATCGGCGCGATTGCCGATGAGGTTGCGCCGATTGCCGGTGAACCGGTGATCGTCAAGCATTACCCGAATTCCTTCGTGCAGACCGATCTGGATCAGCACCTGAAAGCCGCCGGCATCAAGAACCTGGTACTGGCCGGCTTCATGACCCACATGTGCATCAATTCCACCGCGCACGGCGCCTTCAATCTGGGCTATGCCGTCACCGTGGTCGCCAGCACAACGGCCACGCGGCCGCTGCAGGCGGCCAACGGCAAGGTGCTGAGCGCAGCCGAGGTGCATGATGGCGCGATCGCTTCCACTCGCGACCTCTATGCCGCCATTGTCGATACGGTCGACGATCTGGCGGCCCATGCATGAGTCAGGATTCACCTAACCTTCGAACAGGTCGTCATTAAATGCTGGAAGTCTTGTTTCCCTTTGTCGGTGGTTTGGGCCTATTTCTCATCGGCATGATGTTGCTGTCCGACGGCTTGGTCGCCTTTGCCGGCTCCAATCTCAAGCGTGCGCTGGTGCGTTTCACCGGCACGCCCTACAAGGCTTTCGCCTCCGGCACGCTGGTGACGGTGCTGGTGCAATCGTCCTCGGCTACCGCAGTGACGCTGATCGGTTTCGTCAGTGCCGGTCTCATCACTTTCTCGCAAGCTATCGGCGTACTGATCGGAGCTAGCCTCGGCAATACGGCGACCGGCTGGATCGTCGCCGAACTCGGCCTCAAGGTGAATCTGGGTTTCTATACGCTGATACTGATCGGCGTCGGCGCACTTCTCAAGTTGCTGGGACGTGGCCGTTGGGCAGCGATGGGCATGGCGCTGGCAGGTTTCGGCCTGCTGTTCCACGGGCTGAGTGTGCTGCAACAGGCCATGGCCGGATTGTCTGGCGTATTCAATCTGGCCGATCTGCCGGTGGGCGGCTATGGCGCCCGCATCATAATCATGCTGTTCGGGCTGGCACTGACCGCCGTATTGCAATCATCATCGGCCGCCATCGCCACAACGCTGACTGCACTCTATACCAACACCATCAACTTCGATCAGGCGGCCTCGCTGGTGGTCGGCGCCGCTATCGGTACGACGGTGTCAGGCGCGCTGGTAGCGATTGGCGCCACTGTCTATGCCAAGCGCACTGCGTTGGCCTACATCCTGTTCAATCTGGCAGCCGGCCTCATTGGCATCATGCTGCTGCCGCTCTTTCTTTACCTGATCCAGCTGCTGGGCGAGTTCACGCTGATCGAGCCGGACGCCACTACGCTGGTGGCATTCCATACCTTTTTCATCCTGATCGGAGTCGTCCTGTTTCTGCCGTTCACAGCCGGTTTCGCCCGCGTTGTCGAACGCATGTTGCCGGACACGGAGGATGGTCTGGTGCAAAGACTGGATGACAGTCTGCTCAACATCCCGGCAGTGGCGCTCGAAGCCTCACAGCGCACTATAGAAGAACTGGCCGGTGTTTTGTTCAAGACTTATGGGGATATTCTGGCCATGGCGCAATCGGCCAAAACCGACAACGAACTGAAACAGGTGGAACACGCGCTGGACGATACCTTTGATTTCGTGACCCGCATCCAGCTGCCGCCGGAAGAGGATGTGCAGGCCGAGCAGCGCATCGCCCAACTGCACGCCATCGACCATCTGCTGCGCTTGCGTCACCGCCTCGGCGATATCGCCAGGGCCAATATCGATTTCGCCAACCCGGTCTATCAGTCTGCGCAGCAAAGCAGTCGTAGCATGATCCATCTGGTGCAAAGAGGGCTGGCCGAGAAAACGCTGTCACCTTATCTGGAGGAGATCGACCATGAAGCCGATCAGCTGGCGGTTTACGTGCATCAGGCGCGGCACGAAATTTTGCAGAAGGTCATGCCCAGCAGCCGGGCGTTGAATACGCTACACACCACCGACGTTTTCCGCTGGATGGAACGCACCGGCCACCACATCTGCCGAATTTGCTACTACCTGTCACAAGGGCGTGGCAGCAATGGCAAATCACAAATGACGGATGAAATGCCAGAAGAGCGGAGTGAAAGTGACTCGGATGCGCTTGAGGAATCCCGTCTGGACGATGTCACAAGCAACTCAAAACAGTAATCGCAGCTGACTATTTCAGCTCGATCGACTCGATCACCACCGGCTGCGTCGGCACGTCACCCGGCCACACCGGCGCACGCGAGATCTTCTCCACCAGCTCCATGCCGTTCGTCACCTTGCCGAACACGGCATAACCCCAGCCCTTTTCATCTTTTGATTTGTGGTCCAGAAACGCATTGTCCGCCACGTTGATGAAAAACTGCGCGCTCGCTGAATGCGGGTCGGCAGTACGCGCCATGGCGATCGTGCCGGTCAGGTTCTTCAGCCCGTTATCCGCCTCGTTCTGAATCGAAGGCCCGGTCGGCTCCTCCTTCATGTCCGCCGTCATGCCGCCGCCCTGAATCATGAAACGGCGGATGGTGCGGTGAAAGATTGTGCCGTTGTAATGCCCGCTCTTCACATGGCCGAGAAAATTCTCCACCGTCTTCGGCGCCTTGGCGCTATCCAGTTCGACGACGATGGGCCCGAGGCTGGTGTTGATCTGCACCGTGGGCTCGGCGTGGGCGGTAAAACTTATGAGGGTGACAACGATGAAAATACTAAGCTTTTGTAGCATGTGAAATCCTTGTTTACAGTTGGTCTCAGATAAAAATCAGCGTATGGCGCGCTGGCAGCGATTTTATAAATTGGTGATGCATGTAGCCATGGTTGCATCGAGCGCTAACTTGCCAATCAAGTAGCTTTGTTCGTTTTCAGATACAAATCGTTCGAAATTTTTTCAGCAGTTTTTTGCAGCTGGGTCAGGCAGTTTTGCCACTGCACTTCGTTTAGCCAGCCGGTGATATAGGTCGTCCCGATACCCGCGATCGGGTAACCATCGGGATCACAGATCGCCACGCCGATCGCGCTGGTCGTGCGGTCCAGAATGATGCTGTCGTAGGTGCTATATCCGTTTTTGATGGCTTCATCGACCGCCCTGCGAAACCCGGTTTCATCAAACCCTTCTATCCGGTGATAACGCGACAGATTGGCGTTGATGATGGATTCCACTTCGTTGCGCGGCAGGCGCGACATCATGGCCAGGCAGCTGGGGCTCATGCCGAATGGCCCGCGCATTCCAACTCGACCTTGCCCGACCTGTATCTGCGACGAGCTTTCATAGCGGCCGATGCACACCATGTCGAGGCCGGAACGCACGCCCATGTAGACCACCTGATTCAGTTGTTCGGCCAGTACGCTCAGATGGGTGGTGGCGATTTGCTCAATCGGGTTGCGGCTGATC
The DNA here is from genome assembly GCA_002842255.1 of Betaproteobacteria bacterium HGW-Betaproteobacteria-2. GTDB lineage: Bacteria > Pseudomonadota > Gammaproteobacteria > Burkholderiales > Methylophilaceae > UBA6140. The sequence goes on from PHCM01000025.1 coordinate 10,608, forward strand.
GCGGAATAGCCGAGTGCGGCCAGACCCATTGCCAGGTTGAATCGCGCCGATACTTCATCCCGGCGGACCCAGCCATGTTCGAGCAAGGTGTTGAGTACACGGTGAATGGTGGGGCGAGGTAGCGATGTTCGTGCCACCAGTTCGGTCAATGAGCTGCCTTTGCGGGATCCGCTGGCGATGGCTTCCAACAGCAGAAGAGCCCGGTTCAGGCTGCCTGGCTGTGCATTCTTGTGCTGTGGGTTCGGTTCCATTTAATCCTTATGGTCCGATTATCGGACATATAAATTCATCGAATGGATTGACTTAAATATTTATAAATCAATAAGATTGTATCAAACAATCAGTATTATTTTTATAAAAGTCCATTAATCGGACAAGTGTGAAAGGAGGGTTCATGCAAGGACTTTATGGCAAGCAGCACCGGGCGTTACAGCAGGACTTTGATACGGTGAAACTGGCGGATGCCGTGCACGGCAATATCGTCTGCACTGAAATCGGCGAAGAGCATCGCGGCTTCATCGAGAGCCGCGACATGTTCTTCCTGACGACCATCGATCATCGTGGTTATCCCACCTGTTCATACAAAGGTGGAAGTCCGGGATTCCTCAAGATCATCGACAGTAAAACGCTGGCGTTCCCGAGTTTTGACGGCAACGGCATGTTCCTGTCCATGGGCAACATTTCCATCAACAACCAGATCGGCATGCTGCTGATCGACTTCGAAACGCCGCACCGCATCCGCATCCACGGCAATGCCTCGATTCACCGTGATGAACAATCGCTCAAGATGTTCCTCGGCGCGGAGGTGGTTGTCCTTGTGGAGGTCGCTGAAATTTTTGTTAACTGCCCGCGATACATCCACCGCTACAAGCGCGTCGCCAGCGCAAAGCATGTGCCGCAGGTAAACGTGCCTGTGGCCCTGCCGCAATGGAAGCGGATAGAGGGCTTGCAGGAAGCGCTTCCTGCCAGGGATAAACATATCGCCGAGGCCTTGGGCGGCACGATCACCCCGGAACAATATGTCGAGTTGGTAATGAAAGGCGAAGCCTGAGATGGTGCGCGCAGCGGACTCAAAAAACGGTTACTGATGGCCGGTTCAAACCGGAATTTTATGGATGACTGATGAAAGGATAGACATGACTCAACTCAATGCAGCGACATTCAGCGCATTCGCACTGACGACGATCGTTCTTTACGTGCTTGGATTCTTTACCTTTATACCGCCGTGGGCCGTGTTCATCACATGGGCATGTTTTTTTCATATGGATGGCGGCGCCAATCGCAATCATGCATTTGTCGCGACCATCAC